>CAIKQM010000130.1 GCA_903829565.1 uncultured Planctomycetota bacterium | reverse complement strand
CAGCACACCGACCGAATTCGGCTGGTGGCATGCGAACCGCGACAGCGTGGTGGCCTTCACCTTGCAGCACCAAGGCTTGCAAGATGCCGCGGCCCTCGTGCGTGATCCGCTGAAGGGGCGCATCTTTGGTGCCAGCATCCGGCGCACGCCCAGTGCCGCCCACACGGCTCATGCGGTCACCATCGCACTGCCTTGCACCAAAGGCGTGGATGCAGAGGGGTGGCAAGCCGAGGCCGCACGAGTGCATGCACATGCGCTGGGCTTGGAGGCCTCGCGTGCCGCGACCGCGGCGCATTGGCGTGACTTCTGGTCGCGTTCTTGGTTGGAGGTCGAAGGCCGTGCACCGTTGGTCGCCTCCAGCACTCGCCATCCCGTACGCGTGGGGCATGACTCCAACGGTCACAATGTCTTGTCAGGTTTGCTTGCGCGCGTGTCGCTACACAAAGGAGCGCTCGATGATAGTTCGATGCGTGCCTTGACCAGTGGAAGCTGCAACGATGTGTCGGCCGTGGACATCGGGCGCCTTACCACGTGGGTTGCCGGTCCGGATGTCAGCCACAACGAGGGCAGAGAATGGCACTCCGGCCATTCATGGTTGCCCGGCCCGCCCAAGCTCATCGGTCAGGAGCCGTTCCCGCGCCAGACCGTGGGTGGCATCCACGGCGTGCTTGTGGATCGCGCCCGTGGTGTGTGGGCCGAGGGAGTCAACTTTGATCCGAGTCGGTCCTTCACAGTCGAGGCGTGGGTGCGCTTGGATGAGAACGCAGGCCCAGGACGCATCCTTGATCAACTCACCGCTGGCGGCAGCGACGGGTTTCTGTTCGACACGCATCCGGGCCGTTCGCTGCGTTTGGTCGTAGGTTCTCGCACCATCGTCGCTGACGATGTGTTGCAGGCCGGTCGTTGGACGCATGTGGCTGCGCGCCATGATGTGCGTACCGCAGAGCTGGCGCTGTTTGTCGACGGCAAGTGTGTGCGCGCCGACCGCGATACAGCAGAGACAGATGGCGAGCGCATCACGCGTGCGTGGATTCTGCAGCGTTGGGTGAGCGCGTGCGCTGCTGGTGGTCCATATCCGATCAAGTTCAACGGTTCGATCTTCACGGTGGAACCAAGCCTGTCAGGCGGACCTGACATGAACCCCGATTGGCGCAAGTGGGGTGGGGACTACTGGTGGCAAAACACGCGCTTGTCGTACTACCCGATGCTGGCGCGCGGTGAGTATGCACAGATGCGCCCCTTGTTCGACTTCTACGCGAGCATGTTGCCGCTGTGCGAAGCACGCGCCAAGGCGTACTACGGTGCGCAAGGGGTCTACTTCCCCGAGACTGTCAATGTCTTCGGTTGCTACAGCAACGGTGATTACGGTTGGGATCGCGCGGGGCTTGACCGGTCGGTGGTGCAGTGCCCGTACTGGATGTACGCGTGGCAACAAGGGCTGGAGTTGGTGTCGTTGATGTTGGACTGGTACGCGCACACGCAGGACGAGTCTTTCCTCCAAGCGCAGCTCGTACCGATGGCGCGCGCTGTGCTGCTCTACATGGACTCGCGCTTTTGGAAGGACGGGCGTTTGGTGATCACGCCTACGCAAGCAGCAGAGACCTACTGGTATGGCGTGGTCGATGACTTGCCGACTGTGGCGGGAATGCGCGCGGTGTGCACGCAACTGCTGGCCTTGGGCGAGCGCGCGGGTGATGCCGTGGATCGTGCCACATGGGCGCGGCTCTTGGCGGGCACGGCAGCCTTGCCCGAGCGCGAGGTTGACGGTGTGAAGCTGTTTGCAGCGGCGCGTGTGTACGAGGATCGGCGCAACAACTGCGAAACGCCCGAGCTGTACGCCGTGCATCCGTTCCAGTTGCTCGGAGTTGGTTTGCCCGGGCTCGAGCAAGCGCGCGAGACCTGGCGTCGCCGCATCGACAAGGCTGCGTGGGGTTGGACGCAAGATGGCATCTGTGCGGCTCGTTTGGGCCTGGCTGATGCGGCCTTGCAGGACCTCGCCACACGGGCGAAGAACGCGCATCCTGCGCACCGTTTGCCGGTGGTGTGGGGCCCCAACTTTGATTGGCTGCCCGATCAAACGCATGGTGGGAATCTGACCTCGGTGGCTCAGGAAATGCTGCTGCAAGAGCGTGGTGACACCATCTTGCTGTTGCCGGCTTGGCCCAAGGACTGGTCCGCGCGGTTCAAGTTGCGCGCCGCGCGCAACACCACCGTGGAAGGCGAGGTTGTGCGCGGCGCGTTGCGGTCTTTGCGCGTCGAACCGCCGACGCGCGCCAAGGATGTCAAGTTGGCTGGCAGCTAGCAGCCGACCACGAGCTCAGTCGATAGGGATATCGCGTCGCACGCGCTTGGCCTTGTCGCCTTGCCAAGTCACCGTGACATTGCGGCCTTCGCCGCGCAGGAAGTAGCGCAAGCGCACTTCACCGCGACTGGGAATGCCGCGTTCCAAACGCACGCGTGCCGGGTCGCGCTCCACCAGCTCGATGCGATCCGGCCGGAACTGATCGTTGCGGATGCCCGCAGCGAGCACTTCCACATCCTTGCCTTCTAGCGAGACCACATCCAAGGCACCGAGCTTCTTGACCGCGGCCTGCGCCGTGCGCGTGGGGATCGCGCGCAAGTTGCGCACGGTGATGTCGAGTGCCTTG
>CAIKQM010000129.1 GCA_903829565.1 uncultured Planctomycetota bacterium | reverse complement strand
TGGGCTTCCAACGCGTGCACACTCAGCTGGACCAGTATCATCCGCGACAGCGCCCCTTGACCGTCCCCCCTCAATCGCTTACTGTGTTTCCCCCAAATCCCTGCCACCAGCGGGGACCGGCACGGCCCCCTCCACCACGAGTCCCGTGAAGCTCTTTGTTGTCCTGACCCTGTTCCCCGAGGCTATGGAAGCCTACGCGTCCACGTCGATCCTCGGCGTGGCTCGCGCCAAGGGCTTGGTACGGACTGAATTCGTCGACTTCCGCGACTTTGCGCGCGACCGTCATCGCACGGTGGATGACCGCCCCTTCGGCGGTGGCCCCGGCATGGTGTTGAAGCCTGAACCGATTGCTGAGGCAGTCGAATGGGTGGAAGCACGCCACGGAGCCTGCCGAAAGATTGCGCTGTGTCCGTCGGGACGCCCCTTCCGCCAAGCCGTGGCGGAGGAGTTCCTCGGCCCAGAGCGCATCCTCTTCCTGTGTGGGCGCTACGAGGGCTTTGACGAGCGCATCTTCAGCGTGCTGGGCTTTGAAAAGCTGTCTTTAGGCGAGTTTGTGCTCGCCGGAGGCGAGCTGCCGGCCCTTTGCGCGATTGAGGCCGTAGCGCGCTTGGTGCCCGGAGTGCTTGGAGACGAGCGCTCAGCCATCGAGGACAGCTACTCGAGCACCGGTCTGGTTGGCGCTGCGCCGGATGGCGCGCGTGGCCTGGACCACCCCCACTGGACGCGTCCGCGCGTCTGGCGCGGTGCCGAGGTGCCTGAGGTGCTGATGAGTGGCGACCACGCTGCCATCGCCCGCTGGCGCGCCCGCCAGGCGGACCAAGCACTGCAAGCGCGCCTAAAGAGCATGCAGCGGACAGTCGATTGAGTACCTCCCTCGCGGCAGGCACTCACCCCCCATACACCTGGGCGGCCCCTCGGGGCTGAACAGGAACAACTCGGCAGGTAGACAACCTGAAAGTACAGGAGACGGTCGCCTTTAGCGGCCGGACCACGAAGATGGACTTGATCGGACAGCTCGAACGCGAAAACGGCAAGAAGACCCTCCCCCCGGTGCACATCGGTGACACCGTCGAGGTTCACTACCTCATCAAGGAAGGCGATAAGGAGCGCGTGCAGCTCTTCATCGGCACCGTGATTGCGATGAAGAACCGCGGCATCCGCCGCAACGTCGTCGTGCGCCGCATCGTGCAGGGCGAAGGCGTCGAGCGCACCTTCCCGATGCACTCGCCGCGCGTGAAGGACATCGTCGTCACGCGCCGTGGCGAAACCCGCCGCGCCAAGCTGTACTTCCTGCGTGATCGCGTCGGCAAGCAGACGCGCCTCAAGGAGCTGCTCGGTGAGAAGGCTCGCAAAGAGCGCGAGCTGAACAAGGCCATGCGCGCCGCCGACGGTAGCGCAACCGAAGGCTCCTGAATGGTGCCGCTCCCCCTCCTATCGGGAGCGCACAGCACGCGAGGCGGTGTCCGGTGTGACCGGGCTCCGTTTCGTCGTTTCCAGACCTACTGATTCCAGACCACCTCGCCGTCCACTACGATCTGCGCCTTATGACCGAGAACCTCGGCAAGATCACTGCCCTTACCATCGCCGTCCTCATCGCCGCTGTTGCGAGCATGGTCGGCCCGATCCTCTTTGGCGAATCGCCCTTCCGCTTGGGCCTCGACCTGCAAGGAGGAACGCGACTCGTCTACCAGTTGCCGTTTGAGAAGGCCGTCGAAACCGGCCAGATCACGGCGGCGGAACTCGCGGACAAGCCGGCCTTGTTGCAGTCCACCGCCACGATCATGCGTGGCCGTATCGACCCGCAAGGCGTGCTGGAAATGTCCATCCGCCCGGAAGGCACCGATCGCATCGTGATCGAGTTGCCTGGTGCAGCGGAACTCGCCACCACCGAAACCACGGGCAAGCTGCGCGCGGCTCTCGATGCTACGGCGCAATCGCTCGAGCTTGATGGCAGTGATGTGGCGCTCGTCAAACTCTTCCCGCAGTCGGGTGGTTTGGTGCGCATCGGCAGCGAGCGCATTCTCTACGCCACGCGCAGCGGCACCACGCTCGCGGGTTTGAAGCGCGGTGCAGAGAAGACCGCGCCGTCGCCGCACGAAGTGAATGCAGCGGTCGAGTTGCTGTCGTCCGATGACTTGCAGAAGCGCATCGAGAACGTCGGCGACATGCAGTTCCTCGTGCAAGCCAACGCTGCGGACTTCAGCCGCGCGGGCAGCGACGAAGCCAGCGAACTGTCGCGCATGCAAACCTGGCGCGCGGCCAATCCGACGGCGCCGATCGAAGACTTCAACCGTCTGCCGCGTGACCAAAGCGGCCCCATCGATGGACTGCGTTGGCACCCGATGCGTTTGGGTCGCGAGGAACTCGAAGTTGCCCTGACGCAACGCCCGATGATTCCGTTGGTGGTGCCGCGCCCGACTGCAGGTGGTGATGCCAACACGTGGAACTTCAGCGGTTCTGATCTCGAGAGTGTGATCTACTCGCAGGACGAGTACGGCTATCCCGCGGTCGCATTCGAAATGACGCCGGAAAAGCGCGTCGCCTTCGGCGACTTCACGCAAGCGTCGATCGGTCGCGGCATGGCGATCGTGCTGAACGGTGAGATCGCCACGCTCGCCACCATCCGCAGCAAGCTGCCGGGTGGCGGTCAGATTTCTGGCGGCGCCGGTGGTTTCACGCAGAAGGAAGTGCAGGACCTCATCACGGTGCTGCGCTCCGGTTCGCTGAAGATCAAGCCCGTGCTGTTGGACAAGAGCCGCGTGGGCGCGAGCCTCGGCGAAGACTACGTGAGCAAGGGCATGATCAGCGCGCTGTTCGCGCTGCTGGTCGTGATCGTGTTCATGGTCTACACCTACAAGCGCCTGGGCATGTTCGCAGTGCTCGGCCTGTTGGTGAACTTGGTGCTGTTGATGGGTGCGCTCGCGTTCTTGCGCGCCACTCTCACGCTGCCGGGCATCGCAGGCATCGTGTTGACGGTCGGTATGGCCGTCGACGGCAACATCCTGATCTTCGAGCGCTTGCGTGAAGAACTCGCGCGCGGCTTGAAGCTGAAGGACGCCGCACGCGCAGGTTTCGAACGCGCCGCTGTCACGATCTTGGACGCCAACCTGACCACCTTGATTGCAGGCGCGATCTTGTACTGGGCGGGTACGGGTCCGATTCGCGGCTTCGCGACGACCTTGTGCATCGGCATCTTGACGACGCTCTTCACGGTCATCGTGGTGTCCAAGTTGCTGTTGTTCCGCGACCTCAACGCGGGCCGCAGCGGCTACGAAATGCGCGAGCTCATCAAGGGCCAGGGCATCGACTTCTTGGGCAAGACGCGTGCAGCTCTGACGGTGTCGACGATCCTGATCGTGGGCACGGTGGGCTTGTTCTTGTGGCAACCGGAGAAGGAGAAGCTCGGCATCGACTTCCTCGGTGGCTACTCGATCTCGGCGCGTACGCAAGAGCCGCAGTCGGTGCAATCGATCAACGATGCGTTGCGCGCCGCCGGCGGCAGCGTCGCAACCGCGACGGTGCAGGCCATCACGGATTCGTCGCAGGGCGCGGGCTACACCGAGTTCCGCATCACGGCCAAGCTCGGCGAACAGAACAGCGAAGAAAGCGCGAAGTCGGCCGAAGTCGAAGTGCGCCGCGCACTGGCCACCATGCTCCAGCGTGGTCCGGTCGACTTGAAGCTCGCCGATGGCGCGGTCAGTGGTGAGATCTACTTTGAATCGCCGCATGCGATCGAAGACATCTCGGCCTCGTTGACCAAGGACGGCTTGAGCGCGGTGACCGTGCAAGCGATGGCCACGCCGGCCAACGCCTACTCGTTCACAGCGAAGGCCGGTGCAAGCGCCACGCAGGCCGAGTTGAGCACCTTGGTCACGCGTCGCTTCACCGCGACGCTCGACACGAAGGGTGTCCCCTACACGCTCATGTCGCCGATCCCGGAATCGACCGTGGTTGGTCCGCAGGTGGGTGGCGAGTTGCGCGACAAGGCCATCCGCGCCATGTTGCTCGCTCTCTTCGCCACGATCCTGTACTTGCGCTTCCGCTTCGATCAATGGAGCTACGGCATCGCGGTCGTCGCGGCCTTGGCGCACGACGTCCTGATCACCTTGGGTGCCTTGGCCGTCGCGAACCAGTTCGGCTTCGTCCAAAGCGAAATCGACCTCTCGATGGTCGCCGCGTTCTTGACGATCATCGGTTACTCGCAGAACGACACGATCGTCATCTTTGACCGCGTGCGCGAGAACATCGGCAAGAGCAAGAAGCCGTTGCGTGACATCCTCAACGACTCGGTCAACGAGACGCTGGGACGCACGATCCTCACCTCGGTGACGGTGTTCTTGACGATCGTGGTGTTGTTCGTGGCGAACTACGGCTCACGCAATGTGCTCGAAGGCTTCTCCTTCGCCATGCTCATCGGTGTGATCTCTGGTACGTACAGCACGATCTACATCGCGAGCCCGGTGCTGTTGTGGTTGGAGAAGCGCGCCGGTCGCGCCGAAGCCAGCACGGCGGCGGAAGTCGCAGCCAAGGCCTGAGTACATCTGAGGCACTGAAGGACCCCGAGGAACGAAGCACATGCGCATCGTCCTCGGGGTTCTTGTCTTGATCGGGTTGTTCTTGGGAGCCGCGTGGCTGCGCCACAGCTTCACGACCGAGGCGCGCTCGGCCTCGGAACGCGCTTGGGGTTCGGGCGAGCTCAAGCTCGCGCCGATTGAGGAAGGTTGGGGCCGTGCAATCGTAGGCGTCCAGAGCGGCGTCGCGCCTGCAGCACCCGAAGAGGTGCGCCCTACCCCGCCGTCGGCCGCACCCGTGGCCCCCAAGGCGGAGCCGAAGGCCAAGCCAGCACAAGCCACGCATGTCGTGCAACCTGGCGAGAACTTAGGCCGCATCTGCGCCCAGGTGTACGGCACCAGCGACAAGCGCTTGGTGGAGGCCGTCGCCAAGGCCAATGGCCTGACTAGCCCCAACGCCATCCGCGTGGGGCAAACGCTGGTCTTGCCGGACCGCGCACAACTGCCCTAGTCGAGCGG
>CAIKQM010000128.1 GCA_903829565.1 uncultured Planctomycetota bacterium | reverse complement strand
TGTCCGCGCTTGAGGCCATGGCCTGCGGCACGGCCGTAGTCTCGACTGCTGTCGGTGGCGTGGCAGAAGTCGTCACGCACAACGAAAGCGGTTTGCTCACGCAGGCGGATGATCTTGAGGGCTACGCGCAGGCACTCGTGAGCCTGCTGCGCGATCGCCCGCGCGCGCACGCGATGGGCATGCGCGCACGCGAAATCGCCGTCGAGCGCTTTGCGCGCGACACCGTCGTCAAGGAGTACGAAGCGCTCTACCTGCGCACGCTGTCGCAAACGCCGTGGCCCTTTCCGTGAAGCGCATCTATCTCGATCACAACGCCACGACTCCATTTCGGGCCGAGGCGCTGCGGCGTTGGAATGAGGTCGCCGAACGCCACTACGGCAACCCGTCGAGCGTGCATGCCTCTGGTCGAGCCGCGCGCGCGATCCTGGACGAAGCGCGCGAAGAATGCGCAGCCGCCCTGCGCGTCAAGGAAGACGAGATCAGCTACACCGGCGGGGGCACTGAGGCGCTGCAGCTGGCTCTGTACGGCGCCGTGTGGGCGCGCCAAGCACACGCCGGTGACGCACCGCGCGGCCTCGTCGTTAGCGCCATCGAACACGCGGCCGTGCTCGGCGTTGCGACTCGCCTCGCCGCCCAAGGCGTGCCAGTGGCTTATGTGCCGGTGGATGCCTGCGGCCGCATCGCACCCGAGGCCGTGGTGGAGGCCGCGCGCTCGGTGCACGCGGGCGTAGTAGCCATCCAAACAGCCAACAATGAAATCGGCACGATCCAGCCGATCAGCGCCATCCGCACGGCGCTCGATAGCGCCTACGGGCATGAGCGACCCTGGCTGGTGACCGACGCAGTGCAGACCGCAGGCCGGGTGCCGCTGGAGCTTGCGCGTTGTGGCGCGGACATCGCCGTGCTGAGCGCGCACAAGTTTGGCGGGCCCAGCGGCGTCGGCCTCCTGTGGGTCAAAGCGGGCACACGTTTGGTGCCCATGGCCGATGGCGAAGGCCAAGAGTACGGCCTGCGCCCCGGCACCGAAGCCGTGGCGGCGATTGCAGCCACAGCCACCGCTCTATGCTTGGCCGTAGCAGAACAACCGGTGGTTGCTGCCCAGATGGCTGGAAACTGTCGCCTGTTGTGGAGCCTGCTGACCGCCCAAGTCCCGGGCGTGCAACTCAACGGCCCGCCACTCGACGCACCCGACCGCCTGCCCAACACTCTCAACCTCAGCGTGCCGGGCACCGACGGCCGCACACTCGTGGCGCGGCTGGATCTAGAGGGTTTGGAAACCAGCGCGGGTTCGGCTTGCGCCAGCGGCTCGCTCGAACCATCCCATGTCTTGCTGGCCTGCGGACATGCGCGCGACGCCGCCCGTGCTGCCCTACGCTTGTCACTGGGCCGCGACACACGCAGTGAAGATGTCCACATGGCTGTGGATATCCTGCGGAGAACTTTTTCGTCGCTGCGCTAAGTCTCGCGCTCACGCACATCTTGCGGACGAGTCGGCTCCAGATTGTTGACGGAGCATCCAGACACGCGACAATCAGCCTTCCGCGCGCGCCGCTCCCACGGCCAAGCAGCCCCCCTGCAGCGCTGTCACGACCGTCCCCCTGCAGAACCCATCCGCCCCCTGATGGAAACCGGCTCCCTGTCCGCTGCCAGTCTGCCTGCCGCCAGCCGTCCGCTACAACCAGCGGATGCTGACGCACTCGCCCGCACATGGGCCGAGGTCACGCGTGCGCTCCAAACGCGCATTCGTGCGGAGCCGTACCAAACCTGGTTCAAGCGCAGCGCCTTGCGCCGCGTCGATGACGAACGCGTGGTCTTCGCGGTCCAGAACGAGTTCGCCAAGGACTGGATTCGCAAGAACTACACCGAACCGCTGGCCGACACGATGCTGGAGGTCTTTGGATCACCGCGCACCGTAGAGATCGAGGTCGACGCAGAGCTGATCCCGTCGCGCGACCCGCAAGCCCGCCCCGAAACGGCTGCTCCCGCGGCAGCCCCGCAACGCCGGAATGGGGTGCAAGTCATCCAAAGCGCCGATGTGGCTCCGGGCGCGCTGCACTCCGAGCTGGTTCTGAACCCCAAGTACACCTTCGACAACTTTGTCGTGGGGCCCTGCAATCGCTTTGCACACGCGGCCGCGGCGGGCGCCGCTGAAGCACCGGGCAAGACGTACAACCCGTTCTTCCTGCACGGGCCGGTCGGCCTCGGCAAGACGCACCTGCTGCAGTCGATGTGCAGCTCGATCCTGTCGCGCAATCCGCAAGCGCGCATCCTGTACCTGTCGTGCGAGTCGTTCGTGAACCACTTCATCGACGCACTCGAGAAGAGCGACCTGCAACGCTTCCGCGACAAGTACCGCAATGTCGATGTGTTGGTGGTCGATGACATCCACTTGCTCGCCAACAAGGAGCGCACGCAAGAGGAGTTCTTCCACACCTTCAACACGCTGTACCAAGCGGGCAAGCAAATCGTCTTGTCATCGGACAGCCCGCCGAAGGACATTCCGACTCTGCAAGATCGCTTGGTCTCGCGCTTCAAGTGGGGTCTCGTGGTCGAGATCGAACCGCCGTGCTACGAGACGCGCATGGCGATTTTGAAGCGCAAAAGCCGCGATAAAGGCCGTGAATTCCCCGATGACGTGGCGCGACTGCTGGCGGAACGCATCGAGAGCAACATTCGCGAGCTTGAAGGTGCTGTGACGCGTGTGCTGGCGCATGCAAGCCTGATCGGCGCGCCCATCAGCGTCGAGACGGCGCGCGAAGCTCTACGCGAAGTCTTCGTCGCACGACGCGGTGAGCCGACGATGGAGGAGATCATCGCCTCGGTGTCACAGCGCTATGCCATTCGTCCTAGCGAGCTGCAGGGACGACGCCGCACGAATGCGATCGCACACGCGCGCCAGGTCGCCATGTTCCTGGCGCGGCGCCTGACGAACCACTCGCTCGAGGACATCGGCGGCTATTTCGGTGGCCGCGATCACTCCACGGTCCTGCACGCCATCGACAAGATTGACGGCCTCGCGAAGAGCGATCCGCAGTGCGGAGACACGGTCGCAGAGCTGTTGGCACAGCTGCGCCAGCGCACAACGTGAACGGACGCTGACCCGCGTCAGCATCCCTCTCACAAGTCGTTACCTGTACACAACTTGCAACCAAGGATAGACCCAGGTCTAACCTTGGTTGCAGCTCTCTCTAGAACTAAAATCAAAGCCCATCCCACGGGGTGGACAACTGTCGGTTGAGCTGCTGATAAGCGTGGATAAGTAGGGGTGCTGTGCACACCACTCCACAGCTTTCGGCAGGCCTCCGCCAGCGGCTGTGGATGAGCGTGGAGCAATGCACGCCTTATCCACGCTTCGTCCACCGCCTGACACGCTCTCTCCACGAACGAAACCGACTCCAAAGCCTCTTGTTTCCTCGGCACTTGCGCGCGTCTCGCCTGCAGTTGTCCACGAAATGAAGGGCCCTATATGAAGATGATGAATCTCTATATCTCTTAGAAGGAGAGTAGAGAGACACCCTCAACGTGTTCGTTCGTTCTGTTCGTCTCCGTCCCTTCGTCTCTCGCACCTACCGCACCTCATGAAGATCACCTGCGACCGCTCCAAGCTCCGCGACGGCCTAGCCGTTGTGAACAACGTCATCCCTGGCAAGAGCACCAAGCCCGTGCTCGAAAACGTGTGCCTTGTGGCCACGCTCGATGCCGTGGAGATTTTGGGCACGGACCTCGAGTGCTCGGTGCGCTATCGCATTCCGGTCACCACGCAAGCCGAGGGTGATGCGGGCAAGAGCGGTGTGGTGCGCGTGGATGAGCCTGGCATCGCAGTGGTGCCGGCGCGCGTGGCCTTGGACTTCGTGCGCGACTTGGGCGGTGATTCGGTGACGCTGTCGACGCAGGACCAGACCTGCACCATCCAGAGCGGCGAAGACCAGTGCGAGCTGGTCACGATGGATCCGGAAGAGTTCCCGATCATCTCCAGCTTCGGCGATGTGCAAACGTTCTCGATGCAGGGAGGTGCCTTCAATCGCTTGGTGTCGCGCACGGCCTTTGCCACGGCCAAGGATGCGGGTCGCTACGCGATGCACGGCGTCCTGGCCGAAGTCGATGAGATGGGTCTCAAGCTCGTTGCCACGGATGGCCGCCGTTTGGCCCTCGCCAGCGCGCCGCTCGAAATGCGTCCTGTCGACCGTCCGCGTCCCGCCATCGTGCCGGCGAAGGGCATGCACCTCTTCTGCCGCGTGATCGAAGACCCGTTGGAGCAAGTGCACCTGCACTTTGGCGCGACGCAGATTGGCCTGAAGACCAAGAACGCGGAGATCTTCGCGCGCTTGATCGATGGCGAGTTCCCGCGCTACAGCGCCGCGATTCCGCGCGAAGCTTCGAACTACATCGAAGCCGATGTCGAGACGCTGACGCAAAAGCTGCGCCTCGTAGCGAACGTCACTGGCGCCGAGACGCGCGCAGTGAAGCTCAAGTTCACGCGTGACGAGCTGTCGTTGACCGGCCAGACGGTTGGTCGCGGTGGCGCGCGCGCGCGCATGGATGTCAGCTTCAAGGGCGACGCGGCCGAGATCGCGTTCAATCCGGACTATGTGCTCGAAGGCTTCAAGCAAGCTGAAGGCGCACTGGTCAAGCTCGAGTTCAACGAACGCACGAGCCCTGGCAAGTTCACGCTCGGCGAGAACTACATCTACATCGTCATGCCGATCACGGTTGACGCGTGAACACGCCCCAGCCGCGAGCGTACGACGACGAAGCGGAGAACGGCTCTAAGGGCCGTTACTCCGCCGAAGCTCGTCGTGCGCGCATCGTGGCTGCCTCCGGCCCGCGCCAAGGTCTGCGCAAGCTCGCCGATTCGGTGCAGGTGTACTGGCGTGAAAGCGGCCTGAATCGCAGGCCCAAGGAATCGCAGATCTATGACGCCGTGCACACCGCGCTAGGAGTGCAGTACGGCCGTCACGCGCGCGCGGTGAAGTTCACACGCGGCATCGTGACGGTGGAAGTCTCCTCGCGAGCGCATCACATGGAACTCTCCTCCTTCGCCGGCGCCGGCGTGGTTGAGGCCGCCAATCGCATCCTCGGCGCCGAACGCATCACGAAGATCGTCTACAAGTCCAAAGGCTAAGCGCGCTGTCCAGCGCACTTGACACACCACATGTCATCAGAAACTCAACCGCAAGCCTACGACGCACAGTCGATCACAGTCCTCGAAGGCCTTCAGGCCGTACGCGTGCGCCCCGCGATGTACATCGGCGACACCGATGTGCGCGGTCTGCACCACCTCATCTGGGAAGTGGTCGACAACTCGATGGACGAGGCGTTGGCCGGTCATGCGCGCAACTGCTGGGTCACCTTGCGTGCTGATGGTGGCGTGACCGTGCGCGATGACGGCCGCGGCATTCCGGTCGACATGCACCCGACCGAGAAGAAGCCCGCTGTCGAAGTGGCGCTGACCAAGCTGCACGCCGGTGGCAAGTTCAACAAGAACGCCTACAAGGTGTCCGGTGGTTTGCACGGCGTAGGCGTGTCGTGTGTGAACGCGCTCTCCGAATGGCTTGAGGTGATTGTCGAGCGCGACGGCAAAGCCTGGAGCATCGGCTTTGAGCGTGGTGACACGAAGAAGCAGCTCAAGGAGCTGGGTGCCAGCGACCGTCGCGGCACGACCGTGAGCTGGAAGCCTGACGCGCAGATCTTCACCACCACGGAGATCGACTGGACGCGCGTGGCCACGCGCTTGCGCGAGTTGTCGTACCTGATGGGCACGCGCGGTGTGACGATCACGCTGGAAGACGAGCGCACCGGCCAAAAGGAAACCTATCACCACCCCGAAGGCTTGCAGGCTTTCGTGGCGCACATCAACCGCGAGCGCAAGTTGCTGACGCCGGACGTGGTGCATGTGCAAAAGATCGCGACCACCGAGCAGTACCCCGATCGCGAGTACGAAGTCGAAGTCGCCTTCCAATACACCGATGCGTTCACGGAGACGGTGCATGGCTTCGTCAACAACATCAACACGCACGGTGGCGGCACGCACATCCAGGGCTTGCGCACAGCTCTGACGCGTTCGCTGTCGACCTTCATCAAGAAGAGCAAGCTCGTCAAAGATGGCGACGAGATGCCGACGGGCGATGACTTCCGCGAAGGCTTGACGGCGATCCTTTCGATCAAGGTGCCCGAGCCGCAGTTCGAAGGCCAAACCAAGGACAAGCTCGGCAACCGTGAGGTCGCCGGCATCGTCGACGGCGTGGTGGCGCCTTATCTCGAGGTGTACCTCGAAGAACACCCGGCCATCGCCAAGGCTCTGGTTCAAAAAGCCGTGCGTGCAGCCGAAGCACGCGAAGCAGCGCGCCGCGCGCGCGAGTTGGTGCAGCGTAAGAGCGCTTTGGCTTCGGGCGACTTGCCGACCAAGCTCGCGGATTGCCAGAGCAACAACCTCGAAGAGTCGGAGCTCTACCTCGTAGAAGGTGACTCTGCAGGTGGCTCCGCCAAAGGCGGACGCGACCGTCGTTTCCAAGCGATCCTGCCGCTCAAGGGCAAGATCTTGAACGTCGAACGCGCGCGCATCGACAAGATGCTCGGCCATTCGGAAATCAAGACGATCATTCTCGCGCTGGGCATCGGCATCGGCGATGAGATCGACATGTCGAAGCTGCGCTACGGCAAGACGATCATCATGACCGACGCCGATGTGGACGGTAGCCACATCCGCACGCTGCTGTTGACCTTCTTCTTCCGCCACATGCGCCCGATCATCGATGCAGGGCGCCTCTACATCGCGCAACCGCCGCTGTACAAGCTGACGACGAAGAAGGGTTCGCGCTATGTCACGACGGATGCGGAGTTGAAGCGCATCATGATCGAGCGTGGCGTGGAGTCGCTGTCCTTGGTGGACGAGAAGGGCGGCCGGGCCTTCGAAGGTGCCCCGCTGCGTCAAATCTGCGAGGACCTGCGCCGTGTCGAGGATCTTTCGCGCGAGGCGTTGCCGTCGTGGACGCGCGTCAGCGCCGATGCTTGGCTGGCGCGCTTTGATGGAACGCGTTTGCCGACGCATTGGGCGCGCGTGGGTGGTGTGGATCACTGGTTCGACTCGCTCGTCGAACAGCAGAACTTCGTCGAGTTGCAGCGCGGGTTGCATGGTGGCGCCTTGCGCTTGCACGACGGCCCGCAATCG
>CAIKQM010000127.1 GCA_903829565.1 uncultured Planctomycetota bacterium | reverse complement strand
CGACGCGGCCTTCGCACCACGCACGCGCACGGCTGCCGCGTGGTCGCATGCACGCGGCGATGGAGCGGTTGCGCGCTTGGAGGGCATCGCTGCGTTGCAAGAGGGGCGTGTGATCGCGGCCTATGCCTCGTGTTCGATGCGCGGCACCTGTCAAGCAAACACGACACGCCTAGGTCAGGTGGTCGACAGCTTCGTCACGCCGGAGGTGCGCGGCACCTTGGGCGCTGCACGCTTGCTGGTGCAATGTGGCGAGCGTCACTTCGCTCGGCATGGCGGCGCCGACACCACGGCTTTTCATTATGGTTGGCCCATTGAGACGGTGCGTCCTTTGGGCGAAGCGCACTTGGGCTACTTGCCTCTGCGGCGCGAAGTGGTGCTGTACAGCGAGCTCTCCGGTTCGGAGTCGTGCCCCGGTGAGGTACAGGTCGGTGGTGATGTGGAGGAACGCTTGAGCACTGGTCAAGCGGCCCACGACGAGTTGTGGGCGCGCCTGGCCCATGAGCGTGCGATCGCGGTTTCCCACGATGCCGCGTGGTTGCGCTGGCGAGTGCGCGAACATCCTCACACCAGCTACGAACGGCTGGTTGTGCGCCATGCTGATGGTCGTTTGGCCGGTGCGGTGGTGCTGGCCGCGTCCGATGCGTGGCATCCGCGCACGATCGCGATTGCCGATTGGCTGGTGCCTGAGACAGAGTCGAGTGCCGCCGCACTCCTCGTCGCTGCGGCGCGCGCGCGTGCAGCGGCAGCCGGAGCCAAGGTCTTGTTGGCGTTGGTGCCCACACGCAGTGCCGCCTTTGATGTGTTGCAGCAGTTGCAGCTCAAGCCGCACGACAGCGGCCGCTACCTATGCGTGCGCAGCTTTGAGCCGCGCGTGGGGGAGCGTGACCTGCGTGCAGGACTTTGGACGACGATGCTCGACAGCGACTTGGTCTAGTCGTCGCGCTGCCAGTCGCAGAGCACCCTCCCTAACAACCGCGCGCGTCGCGGATCACTCCGCAACGCGCGCTTGAGCTGTCTAGCGAGTGGTACTTAGGAACCGCTCAGAGCCACGTTTCCGCCAGCAAACGCATCGACTGCTGCTGCAGCTCGAGCATGCGACGGATGTGGATGGCCGGGTCACCGCCACAGAAGGGGCAGTCGGCCGGATCCGGATCAGAGACCTGTGCACCTTCGACGGCGACATTCGTGCGGTGCGAGTAGACCGCCTCGGGGCGGGCCGTGGTCAGCACAGTGATGCCGGTGAGGGCGAACACGAGGGCGAGGGCTGAGAGTTTCTTCATAGGACCTTCGAAAAGTCTAGGGGCGGGCAGGGGGGCCCGCAAGTAGGAAGGGTGCCCGGCACCCCACCCTGCACGAGTCTCACATTCCCTTTTCGGACCGAATCCAGTCTCGGGTGGAGCGTACGGGCCTTCCCAACCCATAATGCGCACCGTCTCCCCCGACGCCCGAGCTATGTCCCGCATCCCTACCTACTGTCGTGCGCCTTGGCCGCTGGCCTGGGCCCTCTTTGTGGGCGTGTGCGCCATGGTCTGGGGCGGGTGCAGCCCTTCGGCCTCGGATG
>CAIKQM010000126.1 GCA_903829565.1 uncultured Planctomycetota bacterium | reverse complement strand
TTGGTACACCTCGTGGGCCGTGGCCGGGCGTTCGCTGGGATTGAGGCGCAGCAATTGCGTGAGCAGCTCGCGCAAGGCGGCCGGCACATGAGGTGCGTACCCTTCGTGCAGGGTGGCGTGCTGGTGCAACAGCCAATACAGCGTGGCACCCAGGCTGTAGAGATCGCTGCGCACATCGGCCTTGGTGGCATCGACCTTCTGCTCGGGCGCGGCGAAATCGTGCGTGCCGAGCATGCGGCCGTGTTCGGTGTGTTGGGTCTCCTTGACCCCATCCCCACGCCGCGCGAGGCCAAAGTCGAGCAGCTTGATCGTTCCATCCGGCAAACGCTGGAGATTCGAGGGCTTGATGTCGCGGTGTACGAGGCCTTGCTCGTGAGCCCAGCGCAGCGCGCGACAGACTTGCTTGCCTATGTCCACAACATCGGCAAGCGGCGGCACACCGTTTTGTTCGACCCAGCGCGTCAGGTTCGCGCCATGGAGCAACTCCATGACGATGTACGGGCCTTCTGTATCCGTGCCGTGATCCAACAGGGCAACGATGTTGGGATGCGCGAGCCCGAGCATCGCCTTCGTCTCCCGCGCAAAGCGCGCCATCGCCACGGCATCGCCGGCAACCTCCGAACGCACACGCTTGACCGCGACCTCACGCCCAAGCTGGGGATCAAGGCAGCGCAGAACGCGCCCCATCCCGCCGCGGCCTAGTTCGCCCAGAACGCGATAGCGCGCGCCGATGACCTCACCGGCACCGGCGGCATGAGCGGTGTGGGCTTGGGTTATGGAGTCGTCGTAGGGTATGGGTCGCGGGGGCGAGTCCATGGTGACGGAGTGTAACTAGGATTTGTGCTGAGTGTTGTGGCTGTGTGCCTTGACTTAGGCCGGCTGGCTGCGGCGCGCAGACCACGGAAAGGCAAATAGGCGGAATACAACTTGCCCGGTCTATAAAAGGCGCAAGCGATGGCACCAAGCGGACATGAATCAGGAGATTCCGTGGGGGCAGATTTGAGCTCCTCTAGGCGACCACGAGCGGCACGGGAAGGGGGTAGAGTGTGGGCACACTCCTTCTGAGCAGCACATGACCGTCACTACACACCAGCTCATAGAGCACTTCGCAGCCTTTGGCCTTGAGGCCGTTATTCCCGATGGGGGCTCGGCCGAATGCGGCGCCTATGTCGATTGTCACAGCTACAGGGACCTTGATGGCGCCAAGCAAGTGCTGATCCGCGCCGTCCACAGCGACGGCGGTCAAAAGCTCGTGTTTACCGCGCTTGGGGCCTATCAGGTTTCTGACTGCCGGTTTCGTGCTGCCCTTCATTTGGTGATGCTGTTGGCCAACAGCGAGTTGACGTACGCGCGCTTTGAGTTGGATGAAGTCAACGGCTTCGTGCATGTGTTCGCAAGCATGCCGGTCATGGGATCAAACTTGTCCCAGGAGCAGTTCGGCTGCTTGCTCGAGGATGTACTCCGGGCACTGGAAAGCTACTACCCAGTCGTAATGGAAGCCCT
>CAIKQM010000125.1 GCA_903829565.1 uncultured Planctomycetota bacterium | reverse complement strand
TGTTCGCGATTGTCCGAGCACCTGGCCTTCGGAACGGTGTCGATGCGCAGCGTTTGGCAGGCCACCAGCGAGCGCTTGGCCGAGCTCTATGCTGCGGAAGCTGATGCGGCCACTAAGAGTTGGCGCCGCTCCTTGAACGCCTTTGCCCAGCGGCTGCACTGGCATTGTCACTTCATGCAGAAGCTCGAGGACAAGCCTGACTTGGAAGAGCGCAACCTGCATCCTGGATATGACGGCTTGCGCGAGGCCGAGTTCAACGACCAACGCTTGGAAGCATGGAAAGCAGGTTTGACAGGCTACCCGATGGTCGATGCGTGCATGCGCTCGCTGGTGGCTACGGGTTGGTTGAACTTCCGCATGCGCGCCATGCTGATGTCCTTTGCGTCGTATCACTTGTGGTTGCATTGGCGCGGAACGGCACCGTGGTTGGGGGCACAGTTCCTCGACTTCGAGCCCGGCATTCACTACGCCCAAGCGCAGATGCAAAGCGGTGTGACCGGCATCAACACGCTGCGCATGTACTCGCCGGCCAAGCAAGCTGTCGATCACGATCCCGAGGGCGGCTTCATCCGGCATTGGGTGCCCGAGTTGCGCGCTGTGCCCACATTGCATCTGGCTGAACCGCACCTCATGACGCGGGCCGAGCAAGCGGCTTGCGGTGTGCAGGTCGGACGCGACTATCCCTTGCCCATCGTCGACCACAAGGAAGCGATCGCGCACGCGCGTGTGCGCTTCGCGGCTGTGCGGCGCGATCCACAGGTGCGAGCAGAGGCGCAGCGCGTGCTGCAGAAGCACGGCAGCCGCAAGCGCACACACTCGCGCGCACGCAAGAAGGACGAGCCGAGCTTGTTTGACGATGGTGCGCAGACCTAGACTGCGCGCATGAAACTGGCTGGAGCTATGGCGGCATGTGGCTTGATGAGCTTGGTGGCGTGTGCGGGACCGCGTTGGGGCAAAGTCGCCACGACGCCTGATGGCTGCACCGTGCGCTGCGAACGCGGCGCGTTCGTGCAGACCTCGGTCGAGTGGTTCGAAGTGCGCGAAATCACGGGTACGGCGCGCTTGACCGGCTGGACCTTGTGGGTCTTTGAGGACCTGGATGGCGATGGCCTACGCGGCGAGGAAGAGCCGACGCGCCAATGGACCACGAAGCTCAAGGAGCCCGCGACCTCGCTGCGCAGCGGTCCGATCGCTTTTGATACGCCTCTGGCCGCTTCGCGCGCCTGCTATGTGGTGGCCTTTACCACCACAGGCGGGCACACGGGCGAGCTGTCAGGTAAACTTGACTGACGCGCTTACCAAGCGACGCCGATGAAGGCGCTAAACTGGCCGTAGTCGGCGTTGGTTTCCACGCCGCCGTACTCCAAGTCCGTGCCGGCCACAGCACGCAAGTCAAAGCCCGCGCGCCAACGTTCGGCAAAGGGGAAGGCGAGGCCGCCGCCCAGCAGCAGGCCGAACGACTGGTCGTCTTCGCTCTCGTCCGGTCCTCCGTTCAAAGATGCCTTGATCTCGGCATCTTGCCAGCTCGCACCAAAGCTGATGTACGGCTCCATCTCCGCGGTTTCCAGTTCGAACACATAGCGCACACCGAGCGTCGCTTCGAAGAAGTTGGCTTCTAGATCCAGCAGATCGATCCCGTTGGTCAAGGTGGCATCGTCGCTCGAGGTGGAAAGCCCCATCTCCAGTCGCCAGTTCGAGTCCGACAGGCGCCAAGTAGCCAACAACCCGAGCGCTAACTGCTCGTCTACAGGTGCCCACTCGTTCTCATCGTAGGCACGCATCCCTACGAGTACATCGACGGTCCAGTCATAGGACTGCATGTCAGCAGCCGGGGCTTGAAGCGGCAAGAGAAGCAACGGGTATAGCAGCATGATCACTCCCAAAGGGCGTAAGTCAGGAACTACAGGTCTACGAATCGCAAGGACGCTAGTAGGCCTACACGGAGCGTGGAAGCCCATTGGCCACACTCCTCACAGAGGCTGGGCCGATGTCGGTAGCCGATTCTGGGATGCGCTCTGCGCATCTCTACGTAGGGACTCAAGGCGGTGGCGTGCGCCGTCCGACGAGGGCCAATGCCCGCCACCACGCGGCACCACCACATGCCCAAGTCCCTGCGCTCTATCCAAGCGCGGCTCGCCGCCGCCTTTCTGCTCCTCGGTCTAGTCCCCTTGACGATCGTAGGCGTTGTCGCCTACCTCCAGTCGAGCGATTCGTTGGAGGACGGCGCAGGCAATCGTCTGCGCGCCGAGGCCGAATCGGCGATGCAGAAGATCGATCGCAACCTGTTCGAGCGCTATGGCGATGTGCAGGCCTTTGCCTTCAATCCGATGGCGCATGGCACGCCAGAGCAAGTGCGCGCCGCGGCCAACTTCTACACGCAAGCGTACGGCATCTACGACTTGATGATTGTTGCGGATGCTGAAGGCAAGATCATCGCAGCCAACAGCGTGCGCCCCGATGGCACTGCGCTCGATACGGCGTCGCTCCTTGGCCGCAGTGTGCGCGGCGAAGAGTGGTTTGAGACAGCCATCAGCGGACAAATCGCACTAGGTAGCGCCTACTACAGCGACCTCACCGAAGACCCGTTGGTCGCCCAGCACCTCGGCGGGCGCGGGCTCGCGTTGAACTTCACAGCACCGGTGCGCGATGCTGCCGGCAAGCCCGTGCGCGTGTGGTCGAACCGCGCCTCGTGGGAGCGCGTTGTCGGCGAGATCATGTCGGAAACGCGCGCTCGCCTGAAAGAACAAGGACTGAAAGCCGAGACGCAAGTAGTGTCGAAGGCCGGTCTGTTGTTGGACGATGCGGATCCCAAAGCCGTGCTTTCGTTCAATCTAGCCGAGGCGGGCTTGAGTGCGGCCAAGAGCGGCATGGCGGGCGGCATTGGCTATAGCCGTGAGATGCATCGTCGTCGCGGTGTCGAGCAAGTCAATGGCTATGCGGCCTCCAAGGGCGCCTTCAACTTCCCTGGCTATGGATGGTCAGTGCTTGTGCGCCAAGACACCTCCGAGGCCTTTGCCGCTGCACACTTCTTGCGCCTGCAAGTGATCATCATGTTGGTGGTCTCGGCGTTGATCATCCTGTATGT
>CAIKQM010000124.1 GCA_903829565.1 uncultured Planctomycetota bacterium | reverse complement strand
GGCTAGCGAAAGATCGATGCGGGTTGTTTGGTCCGCGAGATCGGCCACTTGGTCACGCATCCACGCGGGCGTGGGCCGCGAAGGCGTGTCGCTCGCGAGCGCAAAGTTCGGCAAGGAGTGCGGAACCTTCGGGGTGGGGTCTGCTCTTGGCTCTGCTCTTGGTGCAGTGTCCGTGCTCGGCGTGCTGGTGCTCGTTGCCACCGCGGGTTCGGCGAAGGCATCGTCGCGCGCTGCAGGCACAGGCTGCGCGTCCAACGTCAAGGGCAGCGGCTCCTCAAGTCCGGGCACCGGTGAAGGCAGTGCACGACCGAGGATGCGGTCCACCTCTTCGAGGTCGTGCGTATCCGCACGCACCGGAGTTGCCGGCGGAACGGGTGGATCACGCAACGGTGCCGGCTCCACAGCCCTCACCGATGTGCTGCGTGGTTGCAGGCCCAAGATGGCGTCAATGCGATCCAACTCCTGATCACGTTCGATCGGAAGTGGTTCTGGTTCGTGCGGCGCGCTCACGGGACTCCGCGGCAGCGTGCTCATCGGCACAGCACTCGCGGTCGCGGTGCTCACCTGCACCAGCTGTCCCACCTCATCCAAGGTAGGCGGCCACGGCAACCAGCGCCCACCAAGAGGGCCGCACAGTTCGCGCGCCATCCCTTGCGACGGATCTTCGGCGACGACCCACAGCTCAGCGCCTGCTGTCTGCAGCACTCGGCGCAGGATCCCCAAGTCCTCGCGCGGCGTGGTGACCGCATCCACCACAATGCGCCGCGCACTGCGGCTGCACGGGAACAAGTCCACCAAGTCGTCCACGACAAGCGGCTTGCCTCCCGCGGCTTCGGCATGGCGCGCCAAACGGGCCAAGCGCTCTCCAGGGCCAAAGACAAGCAGGCCCGTCAGATGGGCGTCGGTGGCTCCATCTGCAGCGCTAGGAGGAGGGGTGGAACCCCAGCTGCCGGTAGCTTCAGACCTCATGGTTGCTTGTGCTTGTACTTAGCCCCTTAGCGAAGGGGATATCCAGAAAAGATTACTCCATGGGCCGAAAATTGTGGGGAATTGCGCCTTCCGGCAGGGCCAGACCCCCAGCCCGGTTGCGGGAACGGGATTTTTCACTTGGGTGGGACGCCGCTTATGGGCGATTTTTGATTCCGTCCCCACGCACGCAATGCCTTCAGGCCCCGAGATTTCCGTCGTCGTACCCGTCTACGACGAGGAGGACAACCTCCCCATCCTGCACCAGGAGCTCGCCACCGCCCTCAGCGGTAGCGGTCGGTCTTGGGAGTGTGTGTATGTGGATGATGGTTCGCGCGATCGGTCGCTGGCAGTCCTGTTGCGGTTGCGTGCCCAGGACCCGCGTCGCATTCGCATCGTGCAGTTTGCGCGCAATGCGGGTCAGACAGCGGCTCTTGCGGCAGGCTTTGATCATGCGCGCGGTGAGATCGTGATCACGCTGGATGCGGACCTTCAGAACGATCCGGCGGACATTCCCGCACTCGTCGCCAAGTTGGATGAGGGCTACGACATCGTCGCCGGTTGGCGCAAGCAACGGCATGATGGCTTTGTGCTGCGCAAGCTGCCCTCGCGCATCGCGAATCGTTTGATTGCGTGGACCACAGGTGTGGGCATCCATGACACGGGTTGCACCTTGAAAGCCTTCCGTACGGACTTGGTGCGCAACCTGCCCATCTACGCCGAACAGCATCGGTTCCTTCCGGCGATGTCCGCGGGCAGCGGTGCGCGCGTCGCAGAGTTGGTGGTCAACCATCGTCCGCGCCGCTTTGGTCACAGCAAGTACGGCCTGGGGCGCGCAGGGCGCGTGTTGCTGGACCTGCTGACGGTCAAGATGGTGAGCGGGTTCTCGCATCGCCCTTTGACCTACTTTGTGCTGGTTTCGGCGCCTTTTGGCATCGGTCTGGGTGCCTTCCTCGTGACGCGCATGTGGCACTGGCTGCACGATGGCGTGGATGAAGCCACGCTCAGCTCCACAGTCATCATGGTCGCGACCGTGACCATGGTCATGGTGTACTTCCTCATGTTGGGCTTGTTGGCGGAACTGGTCGTCAAGGCGAGCGGCATGCACCGTCCAGGCGAGACGCGCGTGCTGGTGCGGGCGATGCCGCCGGTGGGTAGGGCGGTATGACACAGCAAGCTCCGCAAGTCAGCGCGCCCGAGATCAGTGTCATCGTGCCTGTGCGTACCGGCAATGCGCGCGTGCGCGAAGTCTGGGAAGCCTTGTCCAGTGTTTTGGACAGCATCGGACGAACCCACGAGTTCGTGTTCGTGTTCGATGGCGTGCGCGGCCCGGCGTGGTCCGAAGCCGAGGCGCTGGTCGCGCGTGGAGCGCGCGTGCAGTCGCTGCACATGCAGCAGGCCTTTGGTGAATCCACCTGTTTGGCAGCAGGTTTTGAGCGCGCCAGCGGAGCGATCATCGTCACCTCGCCGCAGTATGTGCAGGTGGATCCGCCTGAGTTGGCGCGCATGTTGGGGGAACTGGACAAAGGTGCGGATTTCGTCGCTCCGTGGCGCAAGGGCCGCATCGATCCGCT
>CAIKQM010000123.1 GCA_903829565.1 uncultured Planctomycetota bacterium | reverse complement strand
GCGGTCTGTCCGACCTGCCGGGATCGGATTTTGGACGAGTTGCCTTCGCTCTTGCCGTCGCGCTCGCCCCAACAGGTCAACGAAGAGGCCCCTGCAGAGACTTCAGGCTCCTTGTTGCGTGCCCTGCCGCGCTTGAGTGATCGTCTGGGCGACCAATAGCGGCTCTAGGTTCGCGCGCAAGGCTTCTGGCAGCGCCACCGGCCTGCGCGGCGTGCGCAGCAGGGAGATGCAGGCCAACTCTACCTCCACCGTCGCTAGGTGCGTGCGATCACCGGCTCGGTACATCTCCGAGTGAAAGGTCACGCTTGCCCCACGCAGAGTGGCTACGTGCGTGTGGATCTCCAGCTCGTCCTCATAGTGCGCCGGGGAGCGAAAGCGCAGCTGCATTGACCGCACGGGCAACGCATAGCCGTCCTTTTCCATCTGGGCATAGGACGACCCGTGGTGCCGCATGAGCTCCGTGCGCGCCTCTTCCGCATACAGCACATAGTTGGCGTGGTGCACCACGCCCATTTGGTCGGTCTCGCCGTAACGGACACGCAAGCGATGAATGTAGGCAGGCTGGCTCATGAGTGGTGTACGCAACGGGATGGTGTTCGCTTCGTTAGTCTTCGATTGTAGGCTTTGGTGGCCCATGGTTGTTCCTCAGCACGCTGCGCCTCCGCGCGCCAACCCCAATGTCGCCACCGCGCTCACGTGGTTGTTGCCCGGTGCAGGTCATCTGTACCTAGGGCAACCACTGGTGGCCTTGCTGGGCTTCAGTGTGGTGATGGGCCTCTACGCTCTGGGACTAGCCCTCAGCGATGGCATGTTGTTCGAGCTTCTGCAGCCTGACTTGCGCTCGCTGGCGGCCGGTGTGCTCGCACCCGAAGCAGCCAACATCGCAGGCCTAGTGTGGCATATGAAGGCTTACGGCTTTGGTTTGCCGTACCCGCGTCCCTTCCCTGAGTGGATCCATGTAGGAGTGTGGTGCACGGCCATCTCCGGGCTACTCAACGTGGTGCTCATGGTGAAGGCCAATGGCGATGCGCGCACGCCTAGCGGTACGGATCCCAAGGGCACACGGCCAGCTTTGCTCGTGTTGGCCGGCTGGGTGTTGCCTGGCTTGGGCCATTGGCTGCAAGGTCGTCGCCGCCGGGCGGTGCTGGTGTTCTTGCTGATCACAGGCATGGTGGTGCTCGCCTCCGGTTTGGCGCAAGGCGCGAACCTCGATCGCGAACGCCACTTCTATTATTGGGCCGGACAGTTCCTAGCTGGAGGTCCGAGCTTTGTTCTGGAATGGCTGCATGGTCATGCCTTGATCCGCGGCGAGGTGCCGTACCACGAAGCGGGCATCTGCTTTGGGGCACTCGCGGGCCTGTTGAATGTGCTCGCCCTGTTGGATGTGCAAGGTGTCGAGGCGGATCGCCTACTGGGTGTAGACGAAGCAGAGGCTGCGCCCGATCGCACCGCGGCGGGCAAAAGCTCCACAGGTAAGAGTGCCACCGGCGGGGCACCCACGATTCTAGGTGGTGGAGGTCAAGCGTGAAGGATCCCATCGTGCACCTGCTGTTGTTCATCGCCATTGTTGTGCCGAT
>CAIKQM010000122.1 GCA_903829565.1 uncultured Planctomycetota bacterium | reverse complement strand
CGGCAAGATCCTCTTCCAAGGTCACGCGTGCTGCTTGCTCGGCCGCCAGCAAGGCCTCGCGCTCGGCGAGCACCTGTTGCCAAGCAGCCAGTTGCTGCTCGCGATCCGCAAGCACCAACTTGTGCTCCGCGAGCGCATGCTCCAGCTCGGTGCTGTGAGCTTGCAGGCTGCTGACATCGCGACCGAGCGCCAGCGTCTCGTCGCGTAGCGCGGCTTCCTCCACACGCAAGGCGGTAACGGTGGCGCGGTGGCCATCCAGATCAGCCTGCACAGCAACCAGTGCCGACTTGGTCTGGACCAAGTCTTCACGCAAAGTCTCGGCCACTAGGTTGTACTCAACCAAGCGTGCCTCGCGCTCCGCCACCACGGACTTGTGGCGTTCCAGATCGGCTTCTAACTCTGCCTTTTGCGTGTTGGCTTCGGCTTGTTGCGCCAACAGCGAGGCTGCGCTTGCGCGCAACGCTTCAGCGTGCCCCTGCAAGTCCGCACGCAAGGTGTCCACCACCTGCAGTGCTTGCGCTTCCTTCGCTTGCGACTCTTTGAGCGTCTGCTTGTGGCCCGCGAGATCCAGACGGAAGGTCTTGACCACTTCCTCCAGGCGCAACTTCTCGGCCCGCCAATCACGGCGCGCGGCTTCGAACTCGACCAGCTTGGTGGACAGCACGCGCGCGCCTGCCAAGACCTTGGCGGGCAAGGCATCTGCCTTCTGTGTGTAGACCACGCGTGGCGGCGCACCTACGAAGCTCGCCACCACCGCATGGCGGTAGGCCGGTTCGCCCGTGTCCGATTCATGCAGTGCCTCATTCCAGAAGCGATGCATGCGCGTGGCCAAAGGCCGCAAGTGCGGCTCATGGTCCATGTACAACGACAAGCACATCAAGCCCAACCAGCGCTCCACATTGCCATGCGCAATGGTCGCCGTTTGCGCGCCGCGCTTGGCCAAGCGTGCCACGGTGCGCTCCATCGAAGGCAGCGTGTTGGCACGGTGCTCACGCAAGTAGCGGTGCTTCTCGCCCAAGAAATCCTCGAGGAAGCGCAGCAGCAGCTCCTCCGCCTCGTCCACTGCGGGATGCGCGTACGGGCCGACCAAGACCACCTGCTCACGGGCGACACGCGCACACTCGTCCACAAAGGCATCGCGGCCTTCCGCTGGTACATGTTCCAGCGTGTCAAACGCGGCGACGATGTCGAAGCTCTTGTCCTTGAACGGCAACTTGCGACCGTCACCGATGACCACATCAGGAATGTCACTCGGTTCCACATCCACCAAAGTGACCGCATGCTCCGGAAGGAACTTGCGCAACACTCCGGTGCGTCCACCTACATCCAACAAGGTGCGCTTGCGCCCGTCCTGCTCCACAGACCGCACGAGATCAGCCACCAAGCGATAGCGCTGGTACTGGTCGAACGGCAGGGACAAGACGGAGTCGTTCACGCCTCACTCTCCGCGCGCAGCACCTCCGTGCCGCGCTTGCGCTCCACACTCCAATGCGAGGGCAAGAAGAGCATGCCATGCTGCATGCGTTCGGCATCGACAACTTCGAAGGTGACCGCATGCTCGCGGTGATCAATCGCCGTCGGCGCAGCCTTCGAATGATCGTAGAGGAAGGTCGTCAGGTAGTACTGCCCCGCGAGCAGCGGCATGGCATCGAAACGCATCTCGACCACACCTGTCTCACCGGCTTGCACTTCCTCGAGCACGATGGGCTGACGCCGCCAATGGTGGTTGGCACCATTCACATAGGTGCCATCCGAACGGTACATCCCGAGCCCGAAGACCGGATTGCGCGCGGCCTTGTGCGCAGTCCAATGCACCCGCACACGGAACGGCTCGCCCGTCTTGAAGACATGGCCAGCGTTGCCTTGCGCGTCCAGCATCTCAATCTCTTCCGTCAGCAGCTCGCCTGTGCCCCAGCGCGGGTATTGGTTCGTGCCGCGATTGATGGCCGACAAACGCTCGTTACCGCGTGCCTTGGCCCGCTTGAGGTACTCATCCGCAACCTTCTCGGCCGTGCCTTGCTCGAGCACTTCGCCTCGATCGAGTAGCACGACCCACTGGCACATCGTCTTCACAGCCCCCATGTCGTGGCTGACAAAGATCGTGGTCTTGCCTTGCTCGCGGAACTCGTTCAAGCGATTGATGCACTTGCCCTTGAAGTGCTCATCGCCCACGGACAACGCTTCATCGATGATGAGGATGTCGGGATCCACGCTCGATGCGACAGCGAAGCCCAAACGCACATACATGCCAGAGCTGTAGGTCTTGACGGGCCGATCGATGAAGTCCGCCAGTTCGCTGAACTCCACGATCTTCGGAAAGCGTTCGGCAATCTCCTCGTCCGACATGCCCAGGATGGAACACGCCAAACGGATGTTCTCGCGGCCGCTGAACTCAGGGTGAAAGCCCGCGCCTAGCTCCAACAAGGACGAGACGCGCCCGTGCACCGCAACGGTGCCTTCGGTCGGACGCGTGATGCCTGTCAGGACTTTGAGCAGAGTGGACTTGCCTGCACCGTTCTCGCCGATGATGCCCACCGTCGCGCCGTGCGGAATGTCCAGGTACACATTGCGCAGCGCCCAGTACTCGCGATGCATGCGCTTGCCCGGCAGCAGCAACTCGGCCACGCGATGCCATGGCTTATCATAGATACGGTAGGCCTTCGAGACCCCGCGACACGACAAGGCACTGCCCCCCGCGCCGCCTTCGCGGCTGGAGTCGGATCCTGTGATGCTTGTATTGCGTGTGGTCATGCCGTGCTCACATCAAGTCCGGGAAACGCGGCTTGTGCCGCATGAAGAACGCGGAACCTAGACAGAACACGAGCACAGCCACTGCTGCAAACGCAGCCATCACGGGTGGGCGCGGCCATTCGTCATACATCAACACCAAGCGATAGCTGTCGATCAACCAGTACATGGGGTTGATCGCCAAGACCCAACCCAGTCCCGCGGCTTCCACAGCTTTGGCGGGATAGAAGATCGGCGTGAGGAACATCCACACCGACAAGCCCACGCCCATCAAGTGGTACACATCACGCACGAACAGGTTGAGGGTGGCGAAGAAGAGTCCCAAGCCGAGTGTAAAGAGTGCTTGCAGCGCCATCAGCACCGGCAAAGCGCAGAGAGCCACGCCATAGCCAATCTGGCGCACAGAGGTGCTGAGTTCGGGCTGCGCCACGTCTACAGGCGCAATCCACGCGTACCACGCAATCGCAGCCAACGCGATCACGACACCAATCAGCATGTTCACCAGCGCCGACAGCGTCAGGTACACGGGCAAGACTTCGGACGGGAACACGACCTTCTGAATGAGGTTCTGGTTCTCGATCAAGGTGTTGGTCGACCGCGAGACTGTCTCCGCGAACGCGGACCACACCAAGATGCCGCACAACATGACCAGCGCGGTCTCTTCATTCGACTGGCTGCCCCAGCGTGTCTTCAGCACGAAGCTGAACACGAACATGTACACCAGCAAGTTGAGCAGCGGGAAGATCACCGACCAGAAGAAGCCCATGGTCGAGCCCACATAGCGCGCCTTGAGGTCACGCCCGACCAGATCCACCAGGAGCCGTCGGTTCGTGCGCAGCGATCGAAGCAAGGCGTACACGAGTTACAGCACCGCCTTGCCCAGCGCGGATAGGGCCAGTTCCACCGCCACACGCGCCGTAGCATTCTGGTTGTCGAGGATCGGGTTGATCTCCGTCAGCTCGAGCCCGAGCAACTTGCCGCTCTCCGCAGCGTGCTCCATGATCAGATGGCTCTCGCGCAGCGTGGTACCGCCATAGACCGGCGTGCCCACACCCGGAGCCACACTGGGATCTGTGCCGTCCATGTCAAAAGACAAGTGGAAGCCGGCAGTGCCTGCGCTGGCGATCTCGATCGCTTGCTGCATCACCTTGTGCACTCCATGCATGTCGATGTCCTTCAGCGTGAAGACATGAATGCCAGAGGCCTTGATCTCCTGCTTCTCACGCGGGTCGATGGTGCGCACGCCGATCAACACAGCGTTCTGCACATCCACCATGGGCACGCGCGCACCCAAGCGCACCAGCTCGCTGGCTCCGCGGCCAATGCACGCAGCGAGCGGCATGCCGTGCACATTGCCGGACTCAGTGCTCTCCGGCGTGTTCATGTCACCGTGCGCATCGAACCAGATCAGGCCGATCTTCTGGCCGCGTTGATGGTAGTGCGAGCTGATGCCAGCCACGGTTCCGCAAGCGATCGAGTGATCGCCCCCCACCACCACAGGGAAGCCATCACGCGCCAAGATGCCGCCCACCTTGTCGCGCAGCCGACCGCAGCAATCCGCGATCTCATCCAAGAAGCGCGCCTTGGGGTTCTTGGGTGTGCGTGACGCCGGTTCTTGCACGGCGATGTTGCCGCAATCTTCGAACACAAGCCCGAGCGAGCGCACTCCGTCTTCAAGACCGGCAATGCGAATAGCTGACGGCCCCATGTCCACCCCGCGGCGACCGCCGCCGAGGTCCATGGGCACGCCCACGAGACACACCTTGCGATCCATCATGTTGCACTCCGCCGCGTTCGTAGCCTGTAGAACTGTACCAAGTCAGCGCGTACGCGCTCCCAGAGCCCCCAACACAGCCCCCTGCAGCGCAGGATCGCCCGTATTGTTGCGGCGCGCACGCGACAGTTGCTCCACGGCATCGATCCCGCCCCAGGTGCCGATGGCAAAGCCCACCCGGCGCAAGTCGGCATCATCCGCATCACGCGGTGCAGCGGCCACTTCGTCCAAGAGGAAGTGCATGCCGTAGACCTCGACCAACTGGGCCGCGGCCAACAACGAGATGTCGTGCGAGCCACGCCACAAGCCAGCCCGCAAGACCGGCACGATGCGCGGTGAAGCCATACCCGCCAGAGCAATCGACAACTGCGTATCGAACACGGGATCATCCCCGCGCGGGAACAAGGCACCGAACACAGCCAGATCTTCGGCGGTGGCACCACGACGCAACACGGCGACGAGCTCGGCAGCTTGCGCGCCGCTCGGCGGCGGATCTTCTTCTAGGCGTGCGCGCAGGGTTGCGCGGCCTGTCAAGCGGCCTTCACGCGTCAACGCCAAAGCGATGTCGAGCTTCTCGCGCCCCACGGCTTCGGTGTGACGAGTCTCGAGCATGTCCGCGCACTGCGGATCGCGTGCATTGCGGCACAGCGCCTGCACCAAAGCCATGTGCGAAGGATGCGTGCCATCGGCGAGGATGCGTTCGATGTCGACGCGCGGCTTCACTTGCCCGGTACGCATCGCCGCGACCTGCCAAGCCATAGCCACGTCGGGATCAGCATCAAAGCCCAGCGCTTCAAACTGACGCAGCGCCACGGGCGCAATCGCCGCACCTTGCGCGCCGAAAGCGCCTACAGCACTGCACAACGCGAGCTTGGCGTCCTCGCGCATTTTGGTCGTGTCGAAGCCATCGAAGCTGGCTTGCGTGTCTCCGCTGTACGCGGCCAGTTCGAGGGCGCGCAAGCGGAACGGTGTGGTGCGCGCAGCGGCCAACAGCTCGGGCGTCAACGCCTCGACACGTCGTTGCGCCACAGCATCCAACAACAGAGCCCATTCCGAACCATCTTTGGGCAGCCACAAGCCATTGCCCACCAGCTGCGAAACCTCGACCGGCATGACGGCCATGGCCGAGTCAAAGCGACTGCGCGCCGAGCTCGTCATGAACTCTGGCATCAAGTAGTCCTTGACACCTTGCGCCGTGATGCGCGGCGCCGCGCCCAGCACTGTTTCACGTACAAAGTCCGGATCCAGAACGAGGGTGCGCATCGAACGCACGATCCACGTCTCGCCGTCCTTCAAGCCAAAGTGACGCGCAGCGCCTTCGCGCAAGTTCAACCACGCGCGCACCGCGGGTGTTTCGCGGCTCGAACCTTGGTCATAGCGGTACAAGAGCAAGTCTTCGGCCATGGCGCGACGCGCACTCGTGCCGTCCGCAGCCATCTCTTCCAAGGCACGACGCGCTTCGAGGTCGTCATGGAACAACAACCCCAACCAAGCGCACTCGCCCACGATGCCGTCTTGCTTGCTGAGATCACGCAGCGTGGCAGTACCGCCAGCAGCCAACTTGCCCAAGCACAAGATCGCGCCCAGCTGTTCCGGAGCTTTGGTGTTGCGAGCGGCATCTTCACAACGCGCACGCTCGGCCACAGCCCCTGCTCCAGCGATAGCAACCCATGCGGCCGCTCGACGCTGCGGTGTGCTCTTCGCATCTTGCAGCGCGGCCCGCGCCAAGCTCGCCGAACGATCCGTGAAGGTGTAATGCGTATCGCGCTCCAAAGCGCTCTGCCAATCAGGATTCCCCTGCACGGAAGCAGTGGGCATCCCCATGGTGGAGGACACGAGGAGCACGGAGGCACACGCGAGGTGCAGTAGGCTGGAGATGGCCATAGGAGGATCGCTCTACAGGATCGGGCCTCTACCTATCGGCTGAGAAGCCCCTCCGAAGCAAGGGCTACACATGACACGCCAACCATCGCGCTCAAACGCGGCCCGTGGCCAAATAATCAAGGAATGCTGATTTGAGATTCAGGCTCCGAATTTGGGTCTGGCCGCCCGCTAGAGGTGCACGACCACGTTCAACTGCCCTGGTTTGAGCGCACGCACAGGAACCTCACCGCTGCGGCCATCCTTGGTCGCGCGCAGGGTGCCTTCCGTGCCCGCGGGCAAAGGGGCCAGCTGAAAGCGCCCCTCGTCATCGGTCTGCACGCTCGGCGCACTGCCCAAGGTGACCGTCGCACCTTGGATGGGAGCCCCGTCGCGGCCGTCAACCACGGAACCAACCACGATGCCTTGGTTCGCTTCGATGGCTGCGCGCTCGGACACATCACCGCAGCTCGTGCCCGCACACGCCAACACCACGCACAACATCCCTGCCGGAAGTTTCATGCTTCGGGTTCCCCTAAGAGCGCCACGAGTTCGTCGCGCTTGCGATCGCGCAGCGCCGCATGGCTCGCCTCCAGATTCAAACGCAACAACGGCTCGGTGTTGCTGGCGCGCACATTGAACCACCACCACTCGCGCTCGCCGAGATCGCCGTACTCGACGGTGATGCCATCGAGTTCGTCTTGGCGACCATCCTTGTAGCGAGCCTTCAAGTCCGCGATAGCGGCGTCTTTGTCAGCCACGTGGAAGTTGATCTCGCCCGTGGCGTGGTAGCGGCGCAAGCCCGCCACGAGTTGCGACAGCGGTTGTTGCGAACGCGACACCAAGTTGAGCGCCGACATCATGGCGATCACGCCGGAGTCGCACACATGGTTGTCGGCAAAGTAGAAGTGGCCCGACAACTCACCACCGAACACCGCGCCATTGGCGCGCATGGTGGCTTTGATGAAGGAGTGACCGACGCGATCGCGCACCGCGACACCACCCGCCTTGCGGATCTCTTCCTTGACGACCCACGACGAACGCAGGTCGTACACCACCGGCGCACCGGGGCGCTGCGCCAGGAACTGCGGGGCCAACAAGGCCGTGACCAAGTCGTTCGCGACGGTGCGACCCGACTCGTCCACAAAGCAGCAGCGATCCGCGTCACCGTCAAAGCTGACGCCCAGCTCGCTGCCAGTTTGCTTGACAAGTGCGCGCACCGGATCAAGGTTCTCTTCCTTGAGCGGGTTCGCTTCGTGATTCGGGAAGGTGCCGTCAAGCGTGTCATACAGCAGCGTGGCGCTGATGGCGGGCACCTTGGGCAAGATCGCCGGCAGCGTGTAGGCCTCCATGCCATTGGCACAGTCGACCGCGATCTTGACCGGACGGGCCAGCGTCGCGAAGCGCGCCACATGCGCCGCGTACGATTCGAGCATCGTGCTCGTGCTCAGCGTGCCACGCCGGGCGGCCTTGGCGCCTTGCGGAGCCGCGACCATGCGCTCGATGTCCAGGATGCCATTCGCGGCGCTGATCGGGCGCGCGCCCTTGGCGCACAGCTTGAAGCCGTTGTAGTGGCCGGGATTGTGGCTGGCGGTCACCACCAAGCCCCCATCGCTCTCGATGGTCGCGATTGCGTGGTAGGCCATGGGTGTGCTGGCCAGCCCCACATCCACAACATCCGCACCCGCATCGCGCATGCCTTCGATCACCGCCGCCGCGATGTCGGGCGAGTGCGTGCGCATGTCACGCCCCACCACCAAGCGCTTGGCTTGCAACAGACGCGCGAACGCGTCACCGATTCGATATGCAATCTCCGGCGTGAGGTCTTTGCCCACCACGCCGCGGATGTCGTACGCCTTGTAGATGCCAGCCATGATGGTAGAGCCTAGCTTAGGCGAGGCACTCGCGCACGCGGCGCAAGCCTTCGCGCAGTTGGTCTTCGCTGTTGGCGTAGCTGAAGCGCAAGTAGCCTTCCCCTTGCGCGCCAAAGCTGGTGCCCGACAGGCAACTGACCTTGGCCTCTTGCAACAAGCGCCGCTCGAGTTCGCGCGAAGGGATGCCCGTGCCGCTGGTGTTCGGGAAGGCGTAGAACGCGCCTTTGGGCATCACACACCGGAAGCCGGGAATCGCGTTGAGGCCGTCGACGATCACGCTGCGTCGCGACTCGAACGCCTTGCGCATCGTCT
>CAIKQM010000121.1 GCA_903829565.1 uncultured Planctomycetota bacterium | reverse complement strand
GACATATCGAGCCGATGCAGCGAACCCCAGTTGCGCACATCACGCCCTACGTCTTTGAGGTATTGCGTGTGAAAGCGCCCGTCCATGTAGAACGTGAACTCTTGGCTCAGGTCGCTGACCGAATGCACGCTGCGCGGCGCGCGGTCTTGCAGCGGAGTGATGAGCGCGGCGAGGACGACGAGAAGCGGCGTGAGCAGCATGCACGCAGTCTACGGTGCCGCGCGGCGCAAGCGACGCGCCACCTCGTCGAGCACGGGACTTTCGACGGCGAACTGGAAGCGCATGAAGCGCGGGCAAGTGGCTTCGTTGTCGTAGAAAATGCTGGAGGGGATCGCGGCGAGGTGATGCTCACGCAGCAAGCGCATGCAGGCTTCGCGCGGCGCGATTGCACCATAGACCTGTTCGTAGCCCGCGGTCATGTAGTACGCGCCTTGTGGCAAGTGCGGCGTGAAGCCGCCGCCAGCCAAGGCATCCGCGAGCTTGGCGCGCCGTAGTGCGTAGCCATCGCGTTGCGCGCGGTACCAGCTTTCGGGCAGCGTGCGCAGCGCATGCGCGGCAGCGTGTTGGAATGGCCGCGGTGCGCACACGCACAACACATCGAACACGGGGCCGATGGCGCGCGCGTAGACCTCGGGTGCGGCGATCCATCCAATGCGCCAGCCCGTGATCGAATAGGCCTTCGAAAGGCCCGAGATGGTGATGGTGCGCTCGAAGAGTCCGGGGATCGTGGCCGGAGGCACATGCGTCGTCGTGCCGTAAACCAGATCCTCATAGATCTCGTCCGTCACAACCAGCGTCGAGGTTCCGTCAAGTACCTTTGACAGCTGTTCCAGCTCGCTGCGCGTCCAGACTTTGCCGCTGGGATTCGAAGGCGTGTTGACCACGACCAACTTGGTGCGCGGGCCCAGCTGCGCGCGCAGTGCATCGAATGGCACCGTACCGTCATCACCCAAGCGCACCGTCTTCACCACAGCACCCGCCAACAGCGCGATGCTCTTGTGGTACGGATAGAACGGCTCGAACAGCACGATCTCGTCGCCCGGATCCAGCAACGTGAACAGCGTGGCGCTGTACGCCATGCTGGAACCCACGGTGACGCACACACCTTGCGGTCCGTAGTTCAGGCCATAGCGCGTCTGCATGCGCGCTGCGATGGCCTCACGCACCTCGGGGATGCCCGCGTACGGCGTGTACGTGGCGCGATCGTGATGCATAGAGCGCGTGGCCGCCTCGCGCAGCTCGTGCGGCATGTCGAGATCGCACACGCCTTGGCCCAGGTTGATGCCATCGGCGTAGGCCTGCACTTCCAGCGTCAGCTGGCGCAAGATGCCCGCTTCGCGCAAGTGATTCGAACGCTGCGACAACAACGCGAGCGAAGGTTGCATCGGCGTGTTCGCTTACTTGGCCAGCGCGGCTTCGTAGGCGCTGCGCCCGCCCACCACCGGCAGCTCGAGTGCTGTGTCGTCCAACAGCACACGCAGTTGCGTGCCCGCCTTGGGCCATAGCGTGTAGTCGCGGTCACTGGAGAAGATCATCAAGCCCACTTGCTTGCCCGCCGGGATGATCTGGTCATCCGGCTGCAGATCAAAGCTGAACGTGACCGCCTTGTTCGGCTTCAACGGCGCGCTCGTCTCCGGCGTGGTGTTCTGCGGATCCGCCCAACCGCGCGTGATGATGTTGTCGTAGATGCGGCCCTTCTCGGTCCACGGCAAGGCGACGAGCCACACCGACACATTCGCTGCCGGTGCGCTGCTGGTCAGCGTGATGGTCACGCGCGCCGTGCCCGACAGGTGCAAGTCACTCGTCAACACAGGCGTCGTGTACAGCAAGCGATGCGGCGACTCCTTGGCTTGGGCCAGTTGCGCGCCGTCGATGGACACATCATCCGTCAGCGTCTCGATGTCGCGTTGGTCGCTGGCCTGCAACGCCAACGCACCTTGTTTGCGGCCGCCGGCCTGCGGTTGCAAGACCACCATCGCTGCTTCGGGATGCGGCCAATCGGCATAGGAAGTAGGCGCGTTCGGACGCGCTCCCTCGCGCACGATCCAACTGCGCGGACCCGACTCCACACCGTTCTTCACGCCCAGCAAGTACTGCGTGAACCACTTGACCATCAGCTCTTGCGGCGGATGACCGCCGTGCCCGCCTTGGTGCCAGTAGCCGATGGTCGGCACGCCCTTAGCCTTCAACGCGAGGAAGATCCGCGTGCTGTGCTCGGGCATCACGTTCCAGTCGTTCCAACCGTGCGCCATCAACGTTGCGGCGCGCATCGGCCCAAGGTCGAGCAAGTAGTCGCGCTCGGCCCAGAACGCGTTCCAATCACCGCTCTTGCGGTCTTGCTTGGCCAACATCAGCTTGTCGCGCACATTGGCATCGCACCACTCGCCGCGCACAGGATCGCCCGAGTGAATGAAGTCATAGAGCACATCGACATCTTCACCGATGTAGCCACCCGGGTGCCGCACCAGACCGTTGCTGCGGTAGTAGTGGTAGTACGAGGTGTTGGGCGCGATCGGGATGATGGCTTCTAAGCCTTCGACACCGGTGGTCGCTGCGGCCAACGGCAGCGTCCCGTTGTACGAGGTGCCGATCATGCCGACCTTGCCTGTGCTCCATGTGGCGCGCACTTCGTCACCGCCCACAGGCGCGGTGTAGCCCTTGGCGCGGCCGCACAACCAATCGATCACAGCCTTGGGTGCCAGCGACTCGTTGTCACCGCCCACCGTCGGGCAACCATCCGACCATCCGGTGCCAGGCGAGCTGGAGTGCACCACCGCAAAGCCGCGCGGCACCCATGTGCCGACTTCGCTGTTGGCAATCATGCCCGGCTTATCGGGGCGCCCGACATGCGCCATCGTCTTGCGCTTGGGCGGTGCTGCGCCGAGCTCTTGGTTCGGGTCCCAGAAGAAGCTCTTGTCATCGGGCCCGGTTCCCGCGAAGTACGGCGAAGTCTCGTAGACCACGGGCACCTTCAAGCCCTCGGTGTCGGTCTGCTTGGGCCGCGTGACATCGACATGCATGCGATCCAAGCGACCATCACCATCCGAGTCGAAGGTCGTCTCGACCCACAAGTGGTGCTTGATCCACGCTTGCTTGTCTTTGAAGGCCTCGACGACCTGGGCTTGGCCGTCGACGATCACATGTTGGGCCGGAGCTGCAGGAGTGGATTGAGCCGCGAGGAGGGCGAGCGCGAGGATGTGCATAGCTGGAGGACCAGTCTAGTACACGGTTGCGTTGTGCGCGTCATCCGCGGCGCTCGGTATCAGGCGAACTTGACAGCAGTACGGCTCAAGGAACCGTACTCCCAACCTGTGATGGGAAAGCTGACGGGTCCGTTGTTGACCGAGGCGGCACCGGCGGCGACGAGCAAGGGCACAAAGTGGTCATCACTGGGATGCGCTTGTTGCAAGCCCGGTGCGCGCTCGCGATACGCCAACAAGGCATCGTGCTGGTGCGTGCGCAACTGTTCGCGTGTCCACGCTTCGAAGTCCGTGGCCCATGTGGCCGGTGGGCTTGCGTGCGTCCAGTCCAGTTGCTGCAGGTTGTGCACCATGCCACCACTAGCCAAGAGCAGCACACCTTCCTGACGCAGAGGTGCCAGTTGCGCGCCGAGTTGGTGCAGTTGCGTGGGGGACCAACGCCAAGGCACGGACAACTGCAGCACAGGCACATCTGCGGCCGGATACATGTGCACTAGCGGCGTCCACACACCGTGATCCCAAGGACGTTGCGCTGCGTGTGCGCAGTTGGGCAGCAACGCTTGCACGCGCGTAGCCACCTCTGCGGCAGCAGGAGCCGCGTACTGCACGCGGTTCAGCTCCGCCGGAAAGCCGCTGAAGTCGTACAGCAGCGCTCGCGTCGAGGTGGTGCCGATGGTCAGCGGTGCATCCAACCAATGCGCCGACAAAGCGACGATGGCGCGCGGGCGCGGCAGGCCGGCCGCGAGGGCTTGGAAGTCGTGCCGCGCCAAAGGATCCAGCGCCATCGTCGGTGCTCCGTGCGACACGAACACCACGGGCATCTCAGGTTGGGTCGGCATGGTTGGCGTGCGCGAGGTGCAAGCAGCTGCCAGCGCGGTGGCAGGGCTACTTCTTGTTGCATCTTTGTGCCAGGCATTGGTCAAGCGACCAACGGCCAAAGAAAGGCGTTCACCGCCAAACAGGTCTCACTTCCGGCGCTTGCGGCGCTTGGGTTCGTCGTGATGGGTGTGGAACGGGTGGCCCGTGTCCTCGACCCCGATGTCGCGCATCATCTTGCGCAGCTCCAGCGAGTGCATCTCCTCGGCTGCGATCTGCGTGCGCGCGAACTCTTCCAAGTACACGCTGGACTCCTCGACCACATCCAGCAGCTCCTTGTAGAGGGTCAGCGCACGCGACTCGTGCGCGGCGCTCTCTTCCAAGATGTCGCGCATCGAGTGCCGGTAGGTCTCGTCGATCTCTGCGATCTGCAAGGTCGGGTGCCCGCCCAAGCCGGTCAACAGTTCACCCGCCTGTTGCGCATGCAGCAGCGACTCCGAGGCTTGCGCCTTCATGAACTGCACGATGGGGATGCGGTTCGGGCCCGTCACCATCAGCGAGTAGTGCGTGTAGCGCACCACGCCAGCCAGCTCGAACTCCATAATGCGCGACAGCAGCTTCTGCGTGCGCCCGATGTCCAGATCCTTCATGGGCATCGCTTGATCCTACGCGTCTCTACGCCGCGAGCGCTAGCCCATACATCTCATGGTAAAGTTCGGCTCATGAAGCTCGCTTCCTTGGCGCTCGCACTGGTCGCTCTGTTCATGTCGGCCTGTGCTGCGCCGACCTCACGGTCGGTAGATGCGGACAGCGCTGTCTCTGGATTGGGCTTTCTGACCGGCACGTGGATGTTGGAGCAGCCGAACGGCGCGCTGATCGAAGAGACATGGAGTGTGCCGCGCGGCAAGGCCGTGTTGGGTTCGTTCCGGCGTGTGCTGGGCAATGGCGCTACGCCGTTCTACGAGTTCACGCAGATCGTCGCTACGCAAGAAGGCGTTGTGTTGCGCCAGATCCATGTGCATGGAAATTTTGACACGGACCCGCGACGTGCCAAGCCGATGACGCTGCAGTTGGAGTCCTTGGAAGGCCAGCGTGCGAGCTTCGTGCCCGTGGCCGATGCCGAGCGCGCGGCCGCTGGGTCCTTGGCGCGGGTCACCTATGAGCGCGTCGATGACCAGACCTTGGTGTTGACCGTGGAGTCGAAGGCGAGCGCATCGGACAAGCCGAGCGAACCCGCCTTGGTCTTCCGCATGACGCGCGACAGCGCGCGTTAGTGGCATGCGCTGGTGGTGCCTGCTTGTGGTGGGGCTGGCAGCGTGCGTAAGCCAGCCGGTGTCGCCCGCAGCTGTGGAACCGGCGGATCAGGCGTGGATGGCGTGGCGCGCAGCCGAGCAACACGACCTCGAGCATGCGCCAGAGCTTGTGACAGCCCTGCGTGCATCGTTGACACAGCCAGCCAGCAGCGAGGGCACTGCACTTGTGCGCCAGCAACTGGATGCGTTGTTGGTCTTGGGCACCGCGCTGGATGCAGACTTGGTGGCTGAGTTGGCGCAACGGCCTGCGTTCGCTGTCGACGTGTTGCTCTTGGCCGCGCGTGCGCCTCAGGTGCATGCGGCAACTATGCTGGACTTGCGGCCCCAGTTGGATGGCTTGGAGCGTCTAGCTGTCGATGGCTTGCTAGCCGAGGGCGCACCGCGCGACTTGACTCAGTTGCTTGTGCACGAAGCACGCTTGCGTGTGACGGTGCATGCTGTGGACGAAGGCCG
>CAIKQM010000120.1 GCA_903829565.1 uncultured Planctomycetota bacterium | reverse complement strand
ACGACTTCCGTCGTCGCCGCCACAAGAGTGGCATTGTCGGCCGGGTAGGTGGCCACCAACGCTGGCGCGCTCGGCTCGGTGCTGGCGATGGCAAACGAGCCAAAGTTGCCGCTCGACGGCGGCGTCAGGACTTGACCATTGCGGTCCACGATGCGCTGGCCTTCGCGCAAGCGCACGCTGAAGCCCGCGCCCAAGCCCAAACCTCCACCACCCGGCACAACGGGATACAGCACCAGCACACGCCCATCGCCGTGAAGCGACGAGATGCTGATCGGGATCACGGTGAAGCCATCATCGCCCACCAGCTCAAAGGCCGTGCCGGGATTCGCGCTGGCGATCGCTTCACTGAACACCAGCACGATCGGTGTGTTGGGATCGGCATTGGTGCCGTTGGGCAACATGCGCTCAAAGCGGATCGGCTCGGCGAGCACGATCTCACCGTCGCTAGGCACCGAGGCCGGTGCGCCACCAAGGGCGCCGCCTTCGCCTTGGGACGAGCAATCGCCTCCAAAAACGCAGGCGGGGTTATCACAGGAAGGCAACGCCAACGCCAAAGCGGCGGCGGACAGCAAAGATTGGGTGAGACGGCGCATGGGGCGGGGTCGCGCTTGGACGCGCGGCAGGCTTTCATCTTCCCTTCTGGAGGCTCCCCTTCCAAGCGCGGTGACCGATGGGGGGCTCGGGAGCTAGACTCTGCACCCCGCATGCCCCGTCCCCACTCCTTGGCCTTCCTAGGCTTGCTGGCCACCACTTGGGTGGCTGCGGGGACGTCCTGTCGGGCCCCTTCCGCGCCGGTGACCGAGGACGAACACGCCGCCGCTACGCAGGCAGCGATCGAGGCCGGAGTGGAGGCGCGGCTGCGCGAGTTGTTCCCCGAAGTGCGGGGTACACCGACACGCGAGGCCATTCAAGCCGCGCTCCAAGCGACCGTAGTCGTCGCGCAAGGTGACGAGCAGCAGTTGATTGCTTGGGTGCGCTCAGGGGCTTGGGACGAGGCCAGCCAGTTTCTAGCGCGTCGGTTGGCCAGCGCCGAGGGTGCGCGGGCGCGCGAACTGATGGCAGCTGGCGATGTGCGTGGCGCGCTGGCGTTGTACGACCAAGCTGTGGAGCGCATGCCGCGCGACACGGAACTGCGGCTGGAGCGGGCCGAGGCGGCCTGGGTCTTGGCCAGCGTCGACAAGGATCTGGGGCTGTATGAAGCCACGCTGACCGAGTTCGAGACGGTGCTGATGGCCGGCCTCTCGACCCGCGCGGCCTTGGGTGCAGCGCGTTGTGCCCGCGCAGTGGGCAAGACCGAACGTGGTGTGGCGCACGCACGGGGCGCCTTGAACGAGGCGCTGCGCGCTGGCAACGACACGAGCCCGGCGCTGCTGCACAGCTGCAGGGTTGTGGCTGCGGACTTGCTGTTGTTGCAGCAGTCGGAAGCCGAGGCTGCGGGTGAAGGCACGCGCGCCTTGGAGTGCGCGGAAGAGGGTTTGGGGCTGTTGCGCGCGGCCTTGGAGGCGCAGCCGGACGACAGCTGGGCCTGGCGCACCTTGGCGTCGCGTTTGCTTGTCATGCGTCGCACGGATCAAGCGACGCAAGCGGCCCGGGACGGGCTGGCGCGTTTGGGGCCGGACGCTGGGTTGCTGGGAGTGCTCGTCAGCGGAGCTCGCGAGTTGGGTGGCCGCGAGCTCTTGGTGCGTGAGCTCCAGCAGTTGCAACAAGCACAGCCCGAGTGGGCGTATGTGCCGTACGAGCTCGGGCGCGCGGCCTATGAGAGCGGCTTGGAGCAGTTGGATCTGGCGCAAGACCGTGCCAGTGCACGCGCGGAAGCGCAGGCTGCGTTCGTCGCAGCGGAGGCGTACTTTCGAGCGGCGACGCGCGCCAGCGAGTTGGAGCAGTCCTGCAACTCGTACCGAGCAGTGGCGCGCTCTGGCATGGGCTGGCTGGCGTTGCAGGCCGGCGACTTGAACGCAGCGCGCGAACGCTTCCTCTCGACTCAAGATTTCGGTCGCGCGGCCCTGCGTTTGGAAGCGTTGCCGCTGATTCCTAGTGCGGTCGCCGGCTTGCACACCTGCGGTGCGCGCTTTGCCGCGCTGGCACAAGACCCGCTCGCCCCCGAAGCCTTGGATGCGTTGGAGTCGGCAGCACGCATCTACGCCTTCCTGTTCGAGACAGAGCCCGACGTGGTCGACTGGGCCAACAACGCAGGCTTCTTTCAGCGCGACTTGGCCGTGGCGTTGGAGATTCGCGCCCGTGAACTGGCGAGCACGCCTGAGGTCGGCCGTCAGGAGCGCGAAGCCGCCAATCGCTTGCTGACGCGCGCCGTGGAAACGATGGAAGCAAGTCTGCGCGCCTATCGCGCTGCAGCCGCGCTCGCACCGGATGATGTGCGCATCGTGAATGACACGGGCCTGATCCTGACGTACTACCTGCAGCGCGATGCAGTGCTGGCCAAGGAGTACTTGCAACGTGCTGTCGTTGCTGGCGAGGCTCAAGTGCGCAGCTGGGAAGCGGCCGTAGCCGAACCGGACATCGCCGATGACGAGCGTGCGTTGCGGCGCAAACGCTTGGAAGAAGTCGCGACGGCGCTCGGTGATGCCTACCAGAACTTGGGTGTGCTCGCGCTGACCTTGGAAGGCGATGCGCGCACAGCGCAAGCGTGGCTGGAACGCTCGCTCACGACCGGCGTCGATCCGCGCGAAGAAGTGCGCGGCAAAGGTGGCTACCTGGAGCGTTGCACCGCGGTGCTCGCGAGTGGTGCCGATCCGCGCGTACGCCCCGACCAACGCTGGGCGGCACCGATTGCGGTGCCTTCAGCGCAGACTGGTGTCTCGAAGAAGAAGACCTGACATGATGCACGCACTCTTACTCGCGCTCGGCGGCTCGGTCGCTGTGCCTACCTCGTCCCCTCTCGTCGTGACCGCAGCGGTGCGGACCGAGCAAAGCGCGCAAGTGACAGAACTCGTGAGCAAGGGACGCGCCTTGCTGGTGGCGCGCAAGCCGGTCGAGGCACTCGCTGCCTTTACCGAGGCGGATGCCTTGGGCGGAGGCAAGCTCAACACCAAGCAATGGGTGCTGCGTGCGCGCTTGGATCTGGGTCAAGTGGACTCGGTCTTGGCCGATGTCGAGCGCATGGAAGCCGCAGGCGAGACGGGTGCGGCCATCGAGTACCTCTATGGCATGAGCTTCGCTGCGCGCGCGCAGAAGTCGATTGCCGAAGGTGGCAATGGCGGCATCATCGCGATGGCGTACACCGATGCCACCAACTACTTGCGCTCGGCGTTGAAGAAGGAGCCCAAGCTCTACCCCGATGGTTGGCGCACCTTGGCCGAGTCGGCGTGGAATGCGCAAGAGCTACCGACCGCGCGCGAAGCAGCCGAAACGGCGTGCGCTTTGCTGCCGGAGGATGATGCCGCCCAAGTGATGTTGGGCAAGGTGTGCTTCTCGCAGTACAGCGCCGCGAAAGGTGATGAAACCAAGGCCGCCGAAGCCGCTGCGCATCTGGACTCGGCCAAGGTGGCCTTCGAGCGCGCCATCGCTCTGTGCGTCGCGCACAAGGAGTTCGAATGGCGCGCGCCCGAGTCGGCGGCACGCGTGGAGCTGGCGCGTGTGTGGGCTTGGAAGGGTGACAAGTCGCAGTCGCTGCAGGAGTACGGCAAGGCCTACGGCTTGGCGCCGCAAGCAGTCGACATCAATGAGTTCCGCGGGCAGTTGGATCCCGAGCAATTCGCACAAGCCTTAGAAGCAGCTCACAGCGCGTATGTGGCCGCCTACGGCACCGAAGGCAGCGGTGATGCGTTGGTGCTGTGGTGGTTGGGCTGGGCCTCGTATGCGACCAAAAAGTACCCGCGTGCCGAAGAGACCTTCACGCAAGCGCTCGCGAAGTGGCCCGACTATGTCAACAGCCACTACTACATCGCGCTCGCGCGGTACTTCCAACAGAACTACGACGGCGCGGTGGAGATGCTGCACAAGCACCACAGCACCAACCGTGCCGATTGTGTGGCTTCGCTCTCGGCGAACAAGGAAGAGAACATCCGCATCCTCGACTACTTGATCAGCTTGATGGTGCCGAAGGGTAAGAACCTCGAGGCAGCGTGGCTGACGGAGATCGAGTGTTCGCTGGAGCCGGCCAACTCGCTGTACTGGAACAACCTCGGCTTGTTCCGCCGCGATGCGGGCGAGCAGAAGAACCGCTCCAAGAAGGCCGAAGACAAGGCCGAGGCCAAGCAGTTGTGGGAAGACGCGTACACGGCCTACGCCAAGGCGTTGGAGCTGGCGCCGCAGGATCCGAACTACTTGAACGACATTGCGGTGATGCTGCACTACTACCTCAACCGCGACTTGGAGCAAGCGCTGGCTTGGTACAAGGAGGCGGCTGTGCAAGCGGAGAAGGAGCTGGCGCGCACCGACCTGAGCAAGGAGCTGCGCGACATCCGTGCGATTGCCAAGCGCGATGCCAACAACAACATGAAGAAGCTCGAGGAGTTGTTGGAGCTGCGCCGCAAGAAGGCGGAGAAGAAGGAAGGCGAGAAGCCCGGGGAATCGCAGGGCTGAGTGAGTGAAGCTCCCCATCCGATTTGTGACCCCGCCCTCTCACGCAGCCGCCATCAAGATCGATGGCGCGTGGGAGGGGCCTGGCCTAGATCTCTCGCATTGGCCGGGAAATCACACGCCTGAGCCGCTGCGGCATGACCTGTCGACGGGCTGTGCGCTGGCCTTCGCGCGCTTGCCGCAGGTCGAACGAGAGCAGCTGGCGGCCGGCTGCACGATGCTGGCGGTCAATCACTACGACACGGACGGTGCACTGGCGGTGTACGCCACTCGCTATCCCGAAGCGGCACTGCGCCATGCGGAGTTCCTGCTGGAGGCCGCAGCCGCCGGTGACTGGTTTCGCCTGCCCTCCGAGCAAGCACTGCGCTTCGATCTGCTGGTGCAGGTGTTGGTCGATGAAGCGCGATCCCCATGGCGCGCGCTCTATGCAGGGCTTTCCGATGAAGCACGCCGCGAACGCTGTCTGGAGGAGCTCGTCGAGCGCCTGACAAGCTGGCTTGACAGCGGTGTATTCGAGTACGCAGAGCTAGTCGAGGATGACTTGCGGTCGATCATGGCCGATCAGGCCCAGCTGCGTGACTGTCGCCTCGATGACTTGCTGCACTTGGATTTGGCGGTCTGGAATCGCGCCACCGTGGGGCCTGCTCTAGATCCTGCGCGGCATGCGTTGTGCGGTTCCAGCGTGCGCGATCGCTT
>CAIKQM010000119.1 GCA_903829565.1 uncultured Planctomycetota bacterium | reverse complement strand
CTCCGCATCTTCCAAAGGCGCGGAGCAATCAGTTTCAACACTTGCAGCCGGCGGAGTAGGAGCCTCAACAGGAGGCTGCGGCACTACTTGAGGTGCAGCCGGTTGCTCGCATGCGGAAAGCTGCAAGCCCGCGAGTATGACGAAGAGTCCGGTGGGGTTGCGTAGTCGTGTGTGCATAGACGTTCCTAGTACCCAAGCAGGTCCAACATGCGCGTCACATCGCGCTCAACCAAGATGCGTTCGCGTGTGCGAGCCGGCACAAAGCCCTCGCGCACACCTTGCTCTACGAAGCCAATCAGCGCTTGCCAATAGCCTTCGATGTCCATGAGTCCAACTGGCTTGTCATGGATCTCGAGCTGATTCCAGGTCACTACCTCGCACAGCTCATCAAAGGTCCCAAAGCCACCCGGCAGCGCGAGGAACGCATCCGCGCGTTGCGCCATCAGGATCTTGCGCTCGTGCATCGTCTCGACCATCGAGAGGTGCGTGCACCCAGTGTGCGCCACTTCGCGCTCGACCAGACAGCGCGGGATCACGCCGTACACATGACCACCGTGCTCGAGCACAGCATCCGCGGTCACACCCATCAGTCCCACGTTGCTACCACCGTAGACCAACTCGATGTTGCGGCGCGCCAACTCGATGCCCAACTCGCGTGCTGCGCGGGTGTAGGCGGGGCGTACACCGCTGGACGAACCGCAATAGACGGCCAGAGTTTTCATGCGTAGGACCTCACCTAGAAGCCCTCACTTACCCGTGCCAGCTGCCGGGTCTTCCACGAGCAGAGCTTCGATCGTGGCATCCTGCAGGTTGCTGGCATTGTCATGCCAACGCACGCGACCAAGACGATCGATCAAGATCATGTCGGGGATGCGGTTCGCTTGGTAGGCACGCATGGTGACTTGGCCGACGTCGTACATCACGGGCAAGGTGAAGCCCTTGGTGGGCAACCATGCACGCACCATGTCCAAGGTCTGCCCGCGTTGGTCATCGATCACGCCAATGGCGCGCAGATTGCCAGCGTGCCGGCGCAGCAACTCTTGTACTTGCGGGCGAGCCCGTTCGCAGTTGTCGCACCAAGTGGCGAAGAAGTAGAGCAGCACCACTTCGCCTTGCAGTTGCGCCAAGCTCGTGGCTTGACCTTGCACCCAAACAGTCGACTGCAACGCAGGTGCCGGCTTGCCATAGAACGCGGCAAAGCCACGGTGCGTCTGCACGCTGGTCCACTCCTTCTCGTCGAAGGTCTTCGTGCCCCGGCCCCACGTCTTCAAATAGAAGTCGAGGTCGGCGATAGCCGCATCGGTCTTCAACAGATGCCGGCGCACGAACGAACGCCGCTCGATGGACTTCTGTGCGTACTTGGCGTCGTTCGGCCAACCCTCATAGGACAGCGTGTACTCACGCTCTGCGGCGCTCAAGTCACCGGCGAACAGCTGCACCGAACCACGCATGTACTGTGCGCGTGAGGCCACTGGCGACTGCTTGTTGGCCAGTACGAGATCAAAGCGCTGCAGCGCCACTTGGAATGCGGCCAACGAATCAGGTGTGTTGAAGCCCGCCTTCATCTTGGAGCGGCCGTGGGAGAACTGACACACGCCCGCCTCGACGAGCGCTTCCTGACCGCGCGGCGAGTCCGGCATCTTGGCGGCGATGGCATCGAACAACTTGCGCGCGCCTTCGTAGTCGGACTTGCCCTTGAGAGCCATGGCCGCGTTCCAATCCGCATCGGAGTTGGCTGCGGGGGCCTGTTGCACAGGCTCCGGCATGGGCTCCGGCTCGGCAGGCGTGTCGGTGCACTCGGTCTCCAGTGCGGCAGGCGCTGCAGTGACTACCGTGCTGGTCGGTGCCGTTGCTTCAGTGCAGGCAGCCAGTAGAGGGGCAAGGGCGCAGAAGGCGTGTCCGATCAGTAGGGGCATGCGCATGTAGCTTTGAGGGGCAGCTTCGAGGTCCTAGGTGCGCACCAGCCTAGCTTACGACTAGGCTGTATAGGCGCGTTGTTTGGCTCAGAACTCGGCCGAGCGCGCGCTCGAGGCAACTCCTATGCGTTGGATGGCTCTAGCCGCGCTCGCGGCCCTGCTGTGCTCCCTGTCCTGCGGCTCCTCTCAAGCCGGCGGTGATGAGGCTTTCCGCGTGGAGGTGGAGGGCTTCCTCCAGCGTTACAACGAGCGGTGGCGAGAGTTGGCCAACCAAGCGTCCGAGGCGCAATGGTTGTCGAAGACACGCATCGTCGAAGGCGATGACACGAACCAGCAGCGCACACGCGCCGCCGAAGAAGCGCTAGCCGCGTTCACGGGTAGCGCCGACAACATCGCGCTCGCACGCGCCTACATGAAGCGCAAGCGCGAACTCCCTGCGCTGGATGTCAAGCAGTTGGAAGCCGTGCTCTTCAATGCCGGCGCGTCGCCGCAGACGGTGCCCGAGTTGGTCAAGCGTCGCATCGAGGTGGAGGCCCGGCTCAACGAGACTCTGGACGGCTACCGCTTTCAGTTGCAAGGTGCCGAGACGACTCCTAACGAGCTGGATGCGGCCTTGCGCAACGAGACGGATCTGCAGCAGCGTCTGGCTGTGTGGGAAGCGTCGAAGGCTGTTGGCGGTGCCTTGAAGACCGACCTCATTCTGGCGCGTGGCTTGCGCAACGATGTAGTGCGGGCCTTGGGCTACAAGGACTACTTCGCCTACATGGCGGGCGAGTACGGCATGACGACCGCGCAACTGTCAGCCAAAGTTGACCAGATTCAGCGCGAGTTGCGGCCGCTGTTTGTCGAGCTGCACACGTGGGCGCGTCATGAGCTGGCTCGCCGTCACGGACAGCCGGTGCCGGACTTGATCCCTGCGCATTGGTTGCCGAACCGCTGGGGCCAAGACTGGTCTTCGCTGGTGGATGTGCAGGGCTACGATCTGGATACCCACCTCGCCCAGCGCGAGCCCAAGTGGGTGGTCGAGCAGGCCGAGCGCTTCTATGTGTCACTTGGATTTGACGCTCTGCCCGCGAGCTTCTGGGAGCGCTCCTCCCTGTATGCGTTGCCTGCGAACTCACCTTTCAAGAAGAACACGCATGCCTCGGCCTGGCATGTCGACTATGACCAAGATGTGCGTTGTTTGATGAGCGTGGTGGCGAACGGTGACTGGTATGAGACCACGCATCATGAGTTGGGTCACATCTACTACTACTTGTCCTACTCGCAGCCGGAAGTGCCTCCGGTCTTGCGTGGGGGAGCCAATCGTGCCTTCCACGAAGCGGTCGGGTCCTTGATGGGACTGGCTGCGATGCAGCCGCGCTTCTTAGAGGCTGTCGGGATTCCTTTGGGGGATGCCCGCCCGGATCCCATGCAGTTGCTGTTGAAGGAAGCCCTCAACTACGTGGTCTTCATCCCGTGGTCTGCGGGCACGATGTTCGAGTTCGAGCGTGACTTGTACGCGGGCGAGCTGTCTCCCGATCGCTGGAATCAGCGCTGGTGGGAGCTGACCGCCAAGTACCAAGGCATTGCACCGCCCACGCTGCGGCCGGAGACGCTGTGCGATGCGGCCACGAAGACGCACATCGTGGACGATCCGGCCGCGTACTACGACTACGCCTTGAGCTTCGTGCTGCTGTTCCAATTGCACGACCACATCGCGCGTCAAATCCTCAAGCAGGATCCTCGCGACACGAACTACTACGGCAGTCGTGCGGCAGGAGCGTACTTGCGCGGCATCCTCGAGAAGGGGGCGACGAAAGAGTGGCGTGGTGTCCTGCGCGAAGCCACGGGCAGTGACCTGAGCGCGCGCCCGATGCTGGAGTACTTCGAACCCTTGATGGAGTGGCTCAAGCGTCAGAACGCAGGACGTAAGCCCGCTTTGCAGGCTTACTGACCGCGGGCTTCTAGCAAGCGCTGCCGCAGGTCGAGCAACGCTGCATCGTTGGGCGCGAGGCGCAAGGCCACTTCGAGGTGGCCTAGCGCACGCTCGGCCATGTTGGCTTCCATTGCGGCGCGCAGCGCCAGCATACGGGTGTCGAGATCCTGCGGACGTGCTTGCAAGGACTCTTCGAACAGCGCCAAGCCTTCGTCATAGCGACCGACTGCACAGTAGGCACCTGCCAGACTGTCGCGCGCTTCAGCAAGACCCGTATCCAAGCGGCGCGCCTCAGCAAAGTCGCGGATCGCTTGTTCCATGTCACCGCGCTGTGCGGCACGCAGCCCGTGATGCAGCGCCTCTTGGGCGCGTGCGCTGCGTGCGAGTGCCAGCTGTTCGGAAGCGCCGTATCCAGCCCCTCCATAGACGAGACTCATCAACACCAAGTAGATCGCACCAGTTGTGGTCCAGCGCCCGTGCGCCTTGAGTGTCCAGTGTTGAAGTGCATAGTCGCTGCTGCGCAGCGCGCGCCAGGTGGCCAAACCCAGATACGCCACGATCGACGATGTGCCCAAGCTGAGGAGGAACGGCATCCATCCGTACAGTCCGCGCACGGCATACATGCTGCCTACGAAAAGCACCGCAAGCAGCGCATCCTCACCTGTGCTTGTTCCGCGGCGTTTGGCTGCACGCGAACGGAACACGAGCCCGAGTGCCCAAGCACTGACGGCAATGCCCATCACGACCCACCAGTTAGGTGCGTTCACATAGGCCGAGCGCACTCCGTCGTAGTAGTGGAACACCGCCACGGCAGCCAGAGTGAAGCCCAAGGCCACCAGCTCGCGGCCTAGTTCCCACTTGCGCAGTGCGCTCTGGGCGTTGCTCTTGGCTTTCGTCAGCCAAGCCGGCCAGCCGAAGCCCACGCGCAGAGCTCCGTTAGGACAACTGGACACACAGTCCATGCACTTCATGCAACCCGCGTCGACCACCGTGCCGTAGTCGCGCACTTCGGCATGGACCTTCACGTTGCTAGTGCACACAGCCGTGCAGTGCCCGCAACCATTGCAAGCAGAGTTGACACGAATGCGCCAAGGCGCCAACTGATCCGCGATGCCGAACAAACCTGCGTAAGGGCACGCGCTGGTGCAGAATCCTTTGGAGCCGAGTAGCAGGACTGCCAGTCCACCGCATACGACAAAGGTCAGCAGCGCCACTGGCCAGTCAGGGAAGGTCTTCCAAAAGTCCGTGGTCGTGAGATGCACCTCTTTGGGTGCGAGTCCACCTTCGATCACAAGACGCACCGCAGCAGGAGCCACGAACATGTAGACAGCAGCCAGCCAAGGCACGGCGGCGAGCGGACCTACATCGAGTTCCTTCGGGTTCCAACCTACGCGGCGCAATAGCCAGCGTGCGCCGTCTTGCAGTGCAACGATGTGACAGGCCCAACCACAGAACCAACGCCCAAGCAGGAGTGTCGAACCGATGGTGAGTGCAAAGAAGATGGCGCCCGCGTTCAGCAGTCCCTCGCGGGTGAACTCCATCGACTCGCTCGGTTCGAGCGGCGATAGTGTGGTGCCCGTCGACATCCAATGCGCCACATGCAGCGCGATCAGCGCATGCACTGCCAACAGCACCAACGCGCGCCAGCGACCAACCTTGGACGCGCGCACGCGCACACTAGGGCTCGGTAGGATCTTCGGTGCGTCTGCTGCCACGGGCATGATCCTAGCCCCTGCCGCGTGGCTTGCGCTATGCAGCGCGCTAGACTTGCGGGCCTAGATGCGCTGCTTGCACTCCACCCGCCCTGTGTGCTGTTACGGTCTGCGCCTGCTGAGCTTGGCGCTGGTGTGCTTGTTGGCCGCGCCGGGCCTCAGCGCGCAAACGCTGCTGAAAGGCAAGGTGTTGCGCCCTGCTGTGGCCGAGGGCGAGGCCGCGCAGCGCGAACCTCTGACCGTGGTGGCGCGTGGCGAAGGCGGTGCCGAGGCTGCGCGTGCGACTGTAGACGACAGTGGCGCCTTCACACTGGCGCTGCCCAGCGAAGCCCATCGCGCTGTTCTGGATGTGGAGGCGCGCTTCTTGCGCCTCGAAGAAGGCGTGCGTTGGCGACATGGCGAACCTACCGAAGGCTTGAGTCTGCGCTGTGTAGAAGCAGGCGAGTTGGTGGTGCGTTTCTCCAGCTCGGGTGTGGGGCTGCCACGCTTGCCTGATTTGGTGGGCGCTCGCTTGCGCTTGTTGGGCTTGCCTTCGAGTGGTTCAGGCTTTGGCTTAGAGCGCGTCGCTCGTATCGAAGCCGGCAGCAGTCAAGATCCACGGCCTGTGGCGCGGTTTGGCGGCCTGACACCTGCGCAGGTGTATGAGTTCGAAGCAGCCATCGCGCCGTGGATTCCGTTCCGCGCCGACTCGCTTGAGATCCAGGTGGGCGTGTCCAAAACAGTGGACATGTCCCTCTTGCTGGGAGCCTCTGTGCGCGGGCGAGTGGTCGACGAGCGCGGCGTGCCCATGGCTGGAGCCCGCATCGATGCCTTCTCCACTGGCTTGCGCGACTTGATCTTGGACTTGCCAGGTGCCGATCGCCCCTCAGGCAAGGACGGCACATACGAGATCTCGGGCGTGCCTGAGGGCATGCTGCGCTTGGCTCCAGCGCTGGATGGGTACCTAGGAGTCGCCCGCGATGTCACAGCCGTCGAGCCCGGTCGTGTCTACGAGGGTGTGGACTTGTTGGTGCGGGATGGCAAGGTCCTCTTGGCGCGTGTGTCTCTTCCCGATGGCACACCCGCCCCCCAAGCTGTCGTGCGTTGGCGTCAGGCGGGTGCGTGGGGCGTAGAGCTGGAATCGGAACGAGCGCTGGCCTCAGATGCTCAAGGCTTGGTGCGCATCACGGGATTGGTGGATCGTCCAGTTTTCTTGACGGTCGAGTATGCACGCGAGGACTTGCGTGACGGCCAAGCGCGCCGTGTGGTGTACAAGGCCGCGCTGCGCGCGACTCCGCAAGCCGAAGAGCTAGCCTTGCGCCTTGCGCCGACTTGGTCGGTGCGCGGGCATGTGGTGGATGACACAGGGCGTCTCGTCCAGCGCTTTACCGTGGCTTGGACCCGCGGTGATTTGGATCCGGCCTTGGTGCAGGAATCGGATGTGCGTACCAAGCAAGTGCGCAGCGCCGAAGGCAACTTTGAGATTGAAGGCTTGGAAGAAGGTCCGTGGCGCGTCTGGGTGCTCACGCGCACCTTGCGCGGCAGCGAAGCTCCGCGGGTCGAGTTGCCTGCGTACGCTGGCACGATGTTGGTCAAGCTGGAGCGTCGCGCCAAAGTGGGCGGTCTAGTGCGCGATGCGCAAGGCGCGCCCGCCGGCGGTGTGTTGGTCGTGGCGCGTTGGAGTGAGCCTCATGTACTCGGGGCTGCGGCCTTCGAGGTCACAGAGAGCGTGCGCACTTCGCCCGAAGGCAAGTTCGAGTTCGATGCCTGTGGCCCCGGGCGTGTCACGCTTGAGGCCGCCGCTACTCCAACAGCGCAAGCGCGCACTACTGTGGATACCACCGTGGGCGGCACGCATGCGGACCTTGAGTTGCGTCTGAGTCCTTGACCTGAAACGGCGCACGTCCAGCGAGCTCAAGGCACGCGCGTAGCTTTGGTCTCGTAGCCACCGCGCAGCAGGATCAATGTGCTCTCGCGCAAGCTCCAGCGCGCCTCCGGGTCACTCGTGCAGCCAAAGACGCCATTCGCTAGCGGCACCAACACGGTGCTGCGTCCGGCGGCTACTTGGACCAGCTGCGTTTCGTCCGCCTGCAGTTCGATCAGGCGCCCGGCCTGCATCCACTGGCCTGCGTAGGTCTTGGCCGTGGCGTGTTCGTATGTGACCGGCGTCAAATCAGCTTGACGCATGTTCTGCACCGCAAGCCCCAGCGGCCGCGACAGCGACTCCAATGGTTCGTCCCAACGCACGGCTTCTACGATCACAACGGCCTTGGAGAGAGACCAATATGACAAGTCTACTTGACGCACGCCGCGCTCGGAAGTCATGCGGTAGCGCTTGAGGCCCATGACCTTGCTCTGTGCCAAGCCATAGCCGCAGTGGGTGGAGTTGCCGTCAAGT
>CAIKQM010000118.1 GCA_903829565.1 uncultured Planctomycetota bacterium | reverse complement strand
TCTGCCGGCGCCACGGATGTGCGCTTGGTGGATGAGAACGGTGCGGAGGTCCACCTCGACTTCAGCGGCTGGGACGGCATGGCGACGACCAACACACTGAGCGGCGCGGGTTCGATGTCGTTGGATGGTTCGACGTGGACTGCGATCGACTTCAGCGCGACGGACGTCGAGCTGGAGAACCCGGCGACCGGCTCGGTCGTGCACATCGATGCCACAGGCATCACGCGCGCTGCGGATGACCTTGTCACATTCTCTGGACAGGCCAACCTCTTCGATGTGCTTGAAGGCATGGCCTCGGATCTGGAGAACAGCGTGGGTCTGCCGGCGGCGGATGTGCAGCGCCTCTTGGGCGCACGCATGGAGGAGTTCGACCGCGGACAGGACACGCTGCTTGCGGCCTTGGGCACCCTTGGCTCGCGGTCGGAGCGGCTGTTGGATGCCGATGGTCGCCTGCAAGACTTGGAGACGCACCTCGCCTCGCTGCTCAGCAGCACCGAGGACGCGGACTTGGCCACGACCATCTTGGAGATGACCAAGGCCGAGCAGACGCTGCAATTGGCACAGGCGACGGGATCGCGCCTGTTGAACACCTCACTCTTGAACTACTTGAGGTGAACCCATGGTTGACCCGCTAAAACCGGATCTGCGTCTAGTCGGTAGCAGCGACGCTGCGCGTGCCCCGCAACAAGTGTCAGGAGAACCTGACATCGCGTTCCGCGCGCTCCTTGAGCGCTTGCGCGCCGGTGCCGATCAGTTGGCCCATTCGTCCGAAGAAGCCAGCGATGCGAAGACCTTGTCGCATGCCGTGGGGGATGCGCAGACATCGTTGCGCGATGCCCTTAGCCTGTCCGAGCGCCTTTTGGAGGCCTATCGCGCCGACGCGGCGCGCAGGAACAGCGCGTGACACAGACACTGGCACGCATCAGCGAGATCACGACTCCCGTGCGGGAGCTCGTCGAGCTTGTGATGCGTGCAGGTGCGCCGATTGCGGCCGAGTACCCGCTGGTCTTTGAACGCGGCTCCGGTGCTGCGTGGGCTGTGATCGAGGACAACGGCCAACCTGTATCCGCTTGTGCCTTGTTGCCGCGTGAGTTGTGGGTCGATGGCGAGACCTTGCGTGTGGGCTTGATTGGTTCGGTCGTGACGCACCCCGGCTATCGAGGCCAAGGTCTGGCCTCGCGTGTGTTGCAGGCCGCGGAACAAGAGCTGCAGCGGCGTGGTTGCTTGTTGGCTGCGCTGTGGGCCGAGGACGCTGAGTACTACGCAGCCCGCGGTTGGCGCGCATGGGGCAGTGAAGTGGACTGCGTTGTTCCGCGCGAGCTGACGCGGATGCTGCCCGCGCCGTTGCAAGTGCGGTTGGCCACAGGCGCCGATGCCACCGCGATCCATCGCCTGTACACCACGCATCGCCGGCGTGTGGCGCGTACGCGCGCCGAAACCGCGCAGTTGTTGCGCATTCCGCGCATGGATGTATTGGTGCGCGAACGCGATGGTGAAGTCGTGGCGTACAGTTGTCTCGGCCGTGGCGAGGACCTTCAGGATGTCGTCCACGAGTGGGCCGGGCCTACCGCGGATGTGTTGGCGTTGTTGCGCATGCATTTGGAGCTGCGCGCGACCTTGGGCGAGCATCGCGACCTGTTCTTGATGTGCAGTGATGACGCCGAGTTGCCCCTCGTTGCGGCCTTGGAAGAGCTCGGTGCGCCGGCCAATCGCGGTGTGTTGGGCATGGCTAAGCTCTTGGATTCGCGCACTGCGGCGCAGTGGATTGCGCAGCGTTGGTCACGGGGTCAGTCGCTGACATGGCGTGCTTCGCCGCAGCACGCAGGAGCTTGCGAGTTCCGCGTGGGCGCGCGCAGTTGCACCTTGGCCTTGGCCGACATGCAGGACTTGTTGGTGGCCCCGCGCGGGGCCGATGGCACGGCGCGAGCCTTCGGGCGTCAACTGGGCTTGACGCCCGTCGCCCCGCTGCGCCCGTTCGTGTGGGGCTTGGACTCGATCTGAAATTTTGCGGATTCCGGCCGAGAACTGGCGGGCGACCCAGTTTGGGTGAGTGGAGGACGCGCTCTAGCGAACCTCCCGACGCCCGGCTCGCCCCGAACCAGCGCCGCCTCGACCCTCAGGGGCAAGAAACGAGAGTCCTCACCATGAAGATCGCCCACCTCGCCGCCGCCGCCCTCGCCCTGATCGCCGCCTTCGCTACGCCCGCCGCTGCCGGAAAAGCAGTCCCCGTCGGACCCGTGGGCCAAGCCCACCCGGTGGAGGTCATCGGAGCGAAAATCGCGGATGACCTCGCCACGGTCGAGGAAGCGCTCAAGGAAGCACAGATGATCTACAACCGCGCGCTGAAGGCCGGCAAGGCCACCCGCGCGATGGTGAACACGATCCTCAAGCTGAAGGAGAAGCGCGAGATCCTGATCAAGGCCGGCCAAGGCGTCAAGGAAATCGGACAGATGCTGTTGCTGATGCCGCCGACGGGCTGGACCTTCGAGTACTACATCGCCCTGCAGCGTCTCGAGGCCTTCGCGAAGGAAGCCGGGATGAAGCGTGAAGAGTTCAACTTCCTCCGCAACCGTCTCGGCGGGGCCTTGCTCGAGAAGTGAGTTCCTGCGAGCGCGTCCAACACACTTGACAGGCCCTCAGGAGTCGCCGGTGCGGCGCCTGAGGGCCTGCCGCGTTTGTCGTTGAGGCCAACGCGCGGGCCTCTGGCCGGCAAACGGTTTTGAACTAGCCCTGAAAATTCGGGGATTGGCGCCGAGAACCGGGCCGCGACCCAGTTTGGGTGAGTGGAGGGCGCGCTCAAGCGAACCTCCCGACGCCCGGCTCGCCCCGAACCAGCGCCGCCTC
>CAIKQM010000117.1 GCA_903829565.1 uncultured Planctomycetota bacterium | reverse complement strand
GTCGTGGATCGTCGTGGGCGCGATGCAGCGGGTCATCGACGGCGGCGAAGCGATCTCGATCGCGTGGCAAGTGCTGCCGTACATCCTGCTGACCGCAGGCGAAGTGCTGTTGTCGGCAACCGGCCTCGAGTTCGCCTACAGCCAAGCGCCCGCGTCGATGAAGGGCGTGATCATGAGCTTCTGGAGCTTGGCCGTGACCGTCGGCAACCTGTGGGTGCTGATCGTGAATGTCAGCGTCAAGAACGACACGGTGCTCGGCGCGATCACGCAATCGGGCATGAGCTCGATCGCGTTCCAGATGTTCTTCTTCGCGGCCTTCGCGCTGGTGGCGGCACTGGCCTTCCACTTGGTGGCCAAGCGCTATCGCGTGGTGGACAACTACCGCACGTAGGCAGCTGATCAAGCACTAAGGACGCAAGCGCTCCGCTTCCTACGGCGTCCAGTCGACGCTCCAACCGTTCGACAAGTTGAACGTCGAGCTCGTGCAGAAGTTAGCCGAGTTGCGGTACCAGACTTGGTAGTAGCGCGTGCCGCCAGCCAACGGCAACGCGCCTTGGACAGAGATGGGCACATCGCCGCCCGCCGGGTGCGCGGCGAAGTTCAACGCGCCGACGCGCGTACGCAAGCGCACGACGTTGCCGCCGACGCAGCGCAAGCCGTCGCCGAACGGCGAGCCTAGCCCAGCGTTGAGGCGTTGCGTGCCTTGGAAGAAGAGCAGCGAGCTGTTCGGCACGGGTTGCACCTCAAGGCGCAACGTGTCGTTGGCGAGCGAGGCGCTGCCATGCGCTTCGAGGCGCGCGCCGACTCCGATCGAGTTGGCGCAACCTTGGCCAGGCAGTCCTTGGTTCCCGCACGGACACGCGGCGCCGCTGCCGTCACCGAGGCAGAAGGCCGAGCCGGTCGGCGCGCCTTCGAGCGTCTCGCGATAGAAGTTCCAGTTGGCCGCGCCCAGCGCTTGCATCAACTGCGTTGCGCTGTGCCGCACGCCCGCAGGCGTGGCGTACGCATGCGCGATACCCAACTGCGTCAGGTGGGCGTCGAACGGGATGTTGTTCTGGATCAAGCAGTCCGCCGCGCCCACGGCTTGGCGCACGCGCAAGCCGCTGGCGACGACCGCGGCGGCGTTCTGCTGGGCCAATGTCCACGGCGTGTTGGCGAGGTAGTACGCCGGGTCCGAGCCCCACACGTCCTGATAGATCTGCGCGCGCAGAGCATCGGGCACGACCGCGCAGCTGGGGCTGACCATGAAGTCGAGCTGCAACGGTCCGGCGCCGAGAATCGACGCGCCGGCGAAGACCTGGTGGTGCTTCATGCCGAGGCGCGCCGCGCCCATGCCGCCCATGCTGAACCCTTCGATGATGCGGCCCGAGCGCGCGGCGATCGTGCGGTAACTTGCGTCGACCAAGGGCAGCAGCTCGCCCATCAGCACGGTCTCGATCGGTCGCGTGCCGTCCTTCGAGTCGGTCCACATGCCGTAGTCCCAGCCGTTCGGGAACACGACGATCAACGGCGGCATCTGGCCTTCCGCCACGGCGTTGGCGAACCAGCTGGCGAGCGGCGCCACGCTGGTGGTGGGTGGACCCGAACCGTGCAGCCAGTAGAGCACCGGAAAACGCCGCGACGGTTCGGTGTCGTAGTTGGGCGGCGTCCAAACGTGAAAGCTCACCGTCGCGCCGGCTGCGGCGCTGGTGAAGGTGCGGTACTCGACGCGCGGCGCGACGACCGGACCCGTGTCCCATTGAGCACGCGCGGGGGCCGCGAACGCGAGGGCGACGACAAGAAGGATGAGTCGACGAGAGAGGGACAGCATGAGATGGGTGGCGCGACGCGTCAGGAGTAAGACTACAAGCATAAACAGCATCGCGGAGGCTGGGTTCCGCTGCTGCGCCCGACGAGTCCCTCGCGATGCCTTGCTCAGCCTTTTCATCCAAGGATTGAGGCGAGACGTAAGATGCTCGCATGTCCAGTAGCAGCCGGCGCCAAGTCCACCTCGCCTATACGTTCGTCCTGCCAGCCCTCGCCCTACTGGCTTCCGCCGCGACGACGCGCGCCCAATCGGCGCAGTTCATCCCCGTCCCTGGCATCTCCACCACCCCCGGTTCCAACCAGAACGGGTGCTATGTCAACGGCTCGGCCGGTTGGTCGGGTGTGCGCGTCAGCGCCGACGGCAGCACTGTGGCGACCATCGCCTATCCGCCGGGCTTTGTGAATGGCGCCGTGCCGCGCCATGGCATCGTGTGGACCGAGGCGGGTGGCACACAGGTGATCACCAATGACCTGCTCGGCATTGGCATCGGCCTGTATCCGTGCACCGGCATCTCGGCCGACGGCAGTGTCGTGTACGGAGACACGTGGCGCTGGCGCCGCGTCGGCGGCTTCCAACAGGTCGTCACAAACTTCAGCCGCCTCTTCTTCGCTTGCAGCAACGACGGAAGTACGGTCGCCGGCGTCCAAGGCATTTACCCGGCCGAGGGCGACTACTACACATGGCGCATCGACGGCGGTAACCCGCAGGTCCTGCCGCGCGATCCGCAGTTCCCCGAGGGCTACTACTACTTCAACGCGCTCAGCGGTGACGGCCGCGTGGTGGGTGGCTCGGCTCGGCGCCCGTCGACCTACACCTATGCAGGCGCGATCGTGACCGCGACCGGATCGACGCTGGTCACCGGCGAAGGCAGCCAGAACTCCGTCAACGACCTGTCGTTCGACGGCTCGGTCGCGGTGGGGTCCGTTGTGGATCCTGTCAGCGGATTCGCAATGCGCGCCTTCCGTTGGACCGCGGCCACGGGCACGCAAACGCTCTCGGGCATTCCGTCCGGCAGCGACAGCTCCTACGCGCGCGCTTGCGACGCTTCCGGCTCCGTGATCGTCGGCGAATACGTGCGCTTTGGCTTTTCGGGCACACGCGCCTTCGTCTGGAGCCAGACGAACGGCTTCCGCGACTTGCAGGACGAGCTGCTGCAGACCTATGGCCTCGGCGCGCCGCTGCTCGGCTGGACGCTACTCGTGGCCACGGACATCTCCGCCGACGGCCGCACGATCGTGGGCCAAGCGCGGAACCCGAGTGGTTGCGAACAAGCCTTCGTCGTGCGCTTGCCCGCCGATCCGGCCGCGCCCACGCCCCTGTGCGCGGGTGATGGCTCCGTCGGCGCGACGGCATGCCCCTGCGGCAACCAAGGAGCCCCGGGCAATGGTTGCGCCAGTTCCGTCAACCCGTCCGGTGCGCGTCTCGCGGCCATCGGCCAAGCGCGCCTCGCCTCCGCATCGCTGCAACTGCTCGGCAGCGGCATGCCCGACGCGCCGGTGCTCTACTTCCAAGGCACTACGGCCCTGTCGGGTGGCGCGGGCGTGGCCTTCGGCGACGGTTTGCGCTGCGCCGGCGGCACAGTCGTGCGCCTGCGCACGCGCCAGAACAGCGGTGGTGCCTCAATCGTGCCCGGCGCGAATGAACCCACGCTCGCCGTGCTCGGTTCGATCCCCGCCAGCGGCGGCACGCGCATCTACCAAGCCTGGTACCGCAACAGCGCGACCTTCTGCACGCCGGCGGCGTTCAATTTGACCAACGCCATCTCGGCGACTTGGGCGCCGTGATTCGCCGTCTACCAGCGCTTTTCGGCCGGGGTACGCGGCACCACGGATGGGCGGAAACAGGAGGCGGCTTCTCGTCACGCAATCTTGACGAAAGGCACGCACCTGCCTCGGTAAGCGCCTGCACCCTTGCCGCCGGTGGCGATGGAGACTCTGGCGGACGCACCCATGCGGCTGGCGCCCGCGGCGATCATCTGCTGGGCGTCCTTTGCGTCGCGGATGCCGCCGGAGGCATTCACGCCCATCGTCGGGCCGACGATGCGGCGCATGAGGGCAACATCCGCTGCCGTCGCGCCGCCCTTGCTGAACAGGATCGACGCCTTCGAGGCCTCTGTTCAGCATCAGTTCGCGCAACGGACTTTTCGTTGCAACCGACTGTCGGTCGTGTCACCGCTTGATGGCCCTGATGCGTGCTGCGCGTTCTTCTAGGGCATCCGCCTCAGCGGTTCGCTTCGTAGCCCTGTACAGACCAGCAAGATTCTCAAGGCTCGTAGCCACAGAGGGATGGTCGGGGCCCAGGGCCTTCTCCTTGATCGACAAGGAGCGCTTGTACAACGGCTCGGCCTTCGCGTAATCGCCTTGTGTCTTATAAAGCTCGGCCAAGTTATTCAGGCTCGTAGCCACATCGGGATGGTCGGGGCCCAGGGCCTTCTCCCTGATCGACAAAGAGCGCTTGTACAACGGCTCGGCCTTCGCGTAATCGCCTTG
>CAIKQM010000116.1 GCA_903829565.1 uncultured Planctomycetota bacterium | reverse complement strand
GCGTACTTCTCCAAGGTGCGTAAGCCCGGAGTCGTCTTGCGCGTATCTAGGATGCGGACCGGCTGCATGCCGGCCTCATGCGCAATCAGCACCCAACGCGCCGTCAGAGTCGCCACACCCGACAAACGCTGCACAAAGTTCAAGGCCGTGCGCTCGGCCGTCAGCAGCGCGCGCGCGGAGCCTTCGATGGTGGCCACGCGAGCACCCTTGTGCAACGCATCGCCATCCGCCATCAAGGCCTCCACGCGACAGGTCGGATCGCACAGTTCAAAGGCACGCAAGAACACGGCCAGTCCCGCCAGCACTCCAGGGCGCTTGGCGACCAAGGTCGCGCGAGCGCGCGAGACCACCGGCACCGCATGCAACGAAGTAAGGTCACCAGCGCCCGTGTCTTCGGCCAGAGCCGGACGTACGACCGCATCGATGCACTCAAGCTCCAAAGGCGGCGGCAGGCCGCGGCGCGGCAACGGGAGAGCGGGTGTGTTCGTCATGGTACGCGTGCGGGCCTACTAGTGTACGAATCCTGAGTGTACGCCCCTCGACCGTCCGCCTCCAAAGCAGCGCGCACCTGCTCGAGTGTCCCTGGACCGACTCCGCGTACCTCGTCCCACGCCTCCAGCAACGGGCGGCGTTCCCAGCGTCCTGCCTGACGCGCTTCCACCAAGTCCTGTGCGCGCCGCGGACCAATGAGCGGCAAAGCCTGCAGCTGCAACCAATCCCACTGCTGCGGTGGCGCCGACGGTCGGCTGGTCTCAGGCAGCCGCTCGGCAGGCACAGGCGCGTCCTGCGTCGGACGTCCCCATACCACCAGCACCATCACCAAAAGCAGCGTGCGCAAACAGAGGGTCGAGCCTTCCACACCTGCCTGACGTTGGCGGACACACCCGCGTCACGCAAAAACGGGAATCGAGGGCTGCCGCTCAAGCCTGCAGCATGGCGAGCTCATCCGCACTCAACTGCGGAGCGGGAGTGAAGGCCGCAGGTACAGGCGCAGCCACTTCCTCTGCCGCAGCCGTGTACTCCATCGGCTCATCGCGGCGCGATGACCACTCGTTCCCCGGCAACGGCTCATCCGTAACCAAATGCGCCAAATGCGCGCGCAGCACTCGATCCAAGGCACGCTCCACATCCGCGGGCTGGGCCAAATCCACGCACTCACGCGCATCGGGCAAGGCCAGCACCACGCGCGCGCCATCCCAACGCAAGCGCGCCAACTCGTGCTGCCGGAACGACCCCAAACCCTCGTCGCGCACGACCTCCAGCGACAGTTCCGGATCCAGGCGCGACAAACCTTCCAAGGCGCGATCGACCAACGGGCGGTGCGCACTGTCGATGCGCTCGATCCATTCCAACAACGGCGAGATAGCAGCCTTGGCTGAACCGGCCTGCAAGTCCACCGGCACGATCCAAGCGCTGGTGGCACGGCCCGATTGCACGCGCACGCGCTCGAACAAGCGCAATTCACGCGCACGCAAAGCACGCAGTGCCGCAACTCCCGCAGGTTCAGCGCCGTCCACCACCAAGGCGGCCAACGGCTCGCGCGCAAGATCAATGCGCGCATCGGAAAGATGCCGCGCCAGCACGCCTGCGCGTTCGCGCACCGTGCTCAACAAATCCACCGCGGCCTCCAACAACTCGTCGCGGCGCGCCAGCACATGCACCAACACGAGTTGTCCAGTACGGTTGACACCCGCCAAGTCCGCGCGACGCACACCCGACAACGACGGCGCGCCATCCAACTGCACGCCGCGATCGAGGACGACAAAGCCGTCCAGCGATTCGTGCAGGACATCTTCCAGCGCACTCCATTCAGCTTCGGCCATGTGCATCCCCCTTTCTTGGTTTGGGTGTAGCAACGCTCTCTACAGGGGTGCGACCATCCCAAAACCGACGGGCGCTGTCGAGTACATGCGCTGGTAAGCCGGCGGATCCTCGCACCTTGGCGGACCGGGACTTGGTGCCGCTGGGCGGGACGATCACCGTGGGACGAAGCACATGCGCCAAGGCCAACGCCAAGGCATCGGTGGCATCGAGGGGCAGATCCAGATCCTCGCGCCCCAAGGTGCGCCGCACCATGTGCGCCACTTGCTCCTTCTCGGCAGAACCGCTGCCCACCACGCGCTTCTTGGCGGCGCGGGGTGCCATCTCGACAACGGCCGCACCACAGGCGGCAGCGCAAGCCAGCGCAAGGCCGCGCCCTTCGCCGATGCGCAAGGCCGACTGGATGTTCTTGGCGGCAAACGCCCGCTCCACCACCACCACTTGCGGGCGCATCTCGGCCATCAAGGTCGTCAAGCGACCATGAATGGCGGCCAGCCGCTCGGGCACACCGTCCTTGGCCCCCACGCGGATCACGCCGGCTGTCAAGAGCTTCGGACCGCTGGGATGAACCACGACCGCACCGTAGCCCACGATGCGTGTGCCCGGGTCAATGCCCAAGACGATCAGCGGCTGCGCGCCCGGCGCGTGTGTGGTTGCGTTTGCCATCCCCTATGCGGCACTCTACGCCTCTCCCTCGCGCGAGAGAAGCCCACGTGAACCCTCTGCACACCTCTGTCCTGCTGCTGGCATCGGGCTCTTCGGCGCGCATGCGAGCCGGGGGTGTAGAGGAACGCAAGGTCTGGTTGGATCTCGAGGGCAAGTCGGTGTTGCGGCGTGCGCTCGAGGCCTTTGTGGCGGTGCCCGAAGTGATCGAATGCGTGGTGGTCGTGCACCCTGACGATCAAACGCGCGCGTTGGCCGTGGTGCAGGGCTCTCGCGTTCCCGTGCAGGTCGTGGTGGGCGGAGCGGAGCGCATGGACTCGGCGCGCGCGGGCCTGGCCGCCTTGCGCAGCCAATCGCGCTTGGTCGCCATCCACGATGCAGCCCGACCGTTGGTGCAGCCGCATACGATCGAGGCCGTGATTCGAGCCGCAGCGACACATGGTGCGGCCATCGCCGCGCGGCGGGTGCACGACACGATCAAGCGCAGCCCTGACGGCCACAGCGAGCGCGAGACCTTGGATCGCGCCCTGTTGTGGGCAGCACAAACACCACAGATTTTTGAGCGCGCGCGTTACACTGCTCTCGCCCAGCAAGCAGCGCAAGCAAACTGGACACCCACTGACGATGCTGCGCTGTGGGAACGCTGGGAAGGACCTGTGCAGCTTGTCGATGGCGGGGCGCACAACCTCAAACTCACGACGCCTGAAGATCTACTTGTCGCTCGCGCCATTTGCCGCGCGAGGAGCCAAAACAATGCAGAGACATAATCGCGTGGTAGTTCTGGGCCTTTGGGCGTTGGTGCTCGTTGTGAGCTTCAGCAGTTGCAAGCTGCCTGAGGAGCCGGTTTCGTCGCGTTCAGGTCAAATGGAGTTCAACCTCAAACGCAACTCGTATGACAGCCGCGAAGTGGAGTGGGAGATCCTGCTGTTCCCATGAGCATGCGCGTAGGATTGGGCTTTGATGTGCACCGCTTGGTCGAAGGGCGGCCATGCATCTTGGGAGGCGTGGACTTAGGCCACGACCGCGGTCCGTTGGGACACTCTGATGGCGATGCAGTGCTGCATGCTGTCACGGATGCGGTCCTTTCCGCGGCCGGCCTGGATGACTTGGGCACGCTGTATTCCGACAAAGATCCGCGCTGGAAGGACGCGAATAGCGCCGACTTGCTGCGCGATGCTCTCGAGCTCGTGACGCGCAAGGGCTTTCGCGTGGTCAACGTAGATGTGGTGGTGGCCACCGAAGGCCCGCGCATCGCACCGCATCGAGCACGCATGCGCGAGCGCATGAGCACGCTGTTGGGCATCGAGCCCGATGCCGTCAATGTCAAAGGCAAGACGCTCGAGGGGCTCGGGTCCTTTGCGCACGGTGCAGCCGTCGTGGTGCAAGCCGTGGCGTTGTTGGAGCGCTCAGCGCGCCCGTAGCGCGCACGGACTAGCTCTGCGCTTCATCCGGGCTAGCACGCCACTGACCACCGATGGCGCGCAGCAAGCTGACGGTGCGTTGCAAGAGAACCGTCTCGGTGCGAGCCAGCTCTTGATCGACCGTCAAGAGCGCCCGTTGCGCGGCGAGCACTTCGAAGTAGTCGACCAAGCCATTCTGTTGACGATCGCGGGCCAACACCAACGCACGCTCTTGGATGGTGCGTTGGGTTTGCAAGGCCTGCAGTCGCTGGCGCTCGCGACGAAGCTCAACGATGGCGACTTCCGTTTCGCTCCACGCGCGCAGCACTGTGGCACGCCAGTCTTCGGCTGCGGCCTCGGCGCGCGCGAGCTGGGCATCACGCGCAGCTTCCAAACGCTGACCATTGAGCAGCGGCGCGAGGAAAGAGCCGCCCAAGCTGAACGTGCGGCTCGAAGCATCCACCAAAGAGCCGAGGTCATCCGTCTGCGTACCAAGCGCGGCACCGATGCTGAGACGCGGCTTGGTCTCCGCCTCCGCCAAACCTAGCAAGGCGGTTTGACGCAGCAACTCACGCTGAGCCAGACGCACATCGGAGCGGTTCTCCAGCGCATCTAGCGGCGTGCCGAGCGCAAGATCCACCGGCACCACACCACGCTCATCCGTGACAGCCGTCCAACGCTCGACTTGCGCCACATCGCACGCAGCCAGACCAGCGAGACGATGCCGTGCGGCTTCCACACGGCCTTGCAGGTTGGGTACGAGCGCCAAGGCGGCAGCAACTTCGGCCTCAAGACGAGCAACATCCAGTTCCGTCGAAAAGCCACCAGCCAGACGCGAGCGTTCGAGGTCGAGTGACTCACGCAGCAAAGTCACGCTGCGCTCCAACACCAGCAACTCGCCCTGTGCGCCGCGCAATTCAGCACGTTCGCGCGCGAGCTCGGCAATCAAGGCGTCTGCAGCCACGCGCCGCAACTCCACACTGACAGCGAGAGCCTCGTCAGCGACCTGAACCTGACTCTCAAGGCGTCCCCACAAGTCAACCTCATAGGACAACTCAACACCAGCTCCGTACAGCTGGTTGGTGCCACCCGAGAACGCGCCACCGGGACGATTCTCGCTTCCGCGTTGGAGTGCCGCATCCGCGTAGAGATTGGCCTGGACTTCCTGCTGGCCCGCGATGGCACGACGCTCTTGTTGCGCCACCAACACGCGCGCACGCGCTGCACCAATGCTCGGTGAGCTTGCCAACGCTTGCTCGACCAAAGCATTAAGAGCCTCGTCTTGGAACTCGGTCCACCATGCCGCACTGGGAGCAACTGGCGCACCCAGCACGTCTTCACGCCAAGCAGTGGTGGCTTGCGGTTGTTGCACCACGGGCGACGGCGGCTGAGTGCGACAACTGACAAGCGTCAACGTCACGACCCCTAGCAACGCACATCCAGCAGACACTCTCATTGCGAACCACCTGCATCGATGAACACATCCATCTGCATGCCAGTGCGCACCGGCAAGACGGCTGGATCAAACGCATACAGCACTTGCAACACGCGCGTGTCCACGCGCTCGGTGCTCTCGCCTGTCAGCGAGCGCTTGGGCAACACGTACGGTTCACTGCGCACGAAGCTCAGATCAACAGAAAGCTCGCGATTGCCGCGCACATACGCGCGGGCTGCGGAGCCGTCCTTGAAGCGCCATGCATCGCTTTCATCGATGTCTACGCGCACGTGGAGCTTGGACAGGTCGCCCAACAGAATCAGCGGCCGCGCCACCACTCCGGAAGGTGCGTACTCGCCGGGCCGCACTTCCAG
>CAIKQM010000115.1 GCA_903829565.1 uncultured Planctomycetota bacterium | reverse complement strand
GAGCTGCTCGGGCGTCGCGGCGAGCATGCGGTGTCCATCCCCGTCCCGCACATCGAACTGCCGCGGCTGCGCTTCGGTGACAACGGTGGTGGAGGTGAAGGTGATGGCAGTGGCGAAGGCGACGAACAAGGTTCGGCGAGTGAACGTAGCCAAGATGCTGCCGGGGAAGCGGGAGCGGAGCCCGGCACGCACATCGTGGAAGTGGATGTCGAGCTAGAGGAATTGGCCGAGATGCTCGGTCGCGAGTTGCAGCTACCACGCATCGAGCTGCGCGGTGATCGGGCTCTCAAGGTCGCTGGTGGTCGTTGGAGCGGTGTCTCTGAGCATGGACCACGCTCCTTGCGTCACTTCAAGCGCACCTACCGCAATGCTTTGCAACGCACCATTGCCTCAGGTGCGTGGGATCCGCTGGATCCGCGCGTGGTGCCGCTGCCGCGTGACGAACGCTTTCGTCTCAAACGTCCCATTGAAGAGCCCGAGGCCTCCGCCGTCGTGTTCCATGTGATGGATGTGTCCGGATCCATGGGCCGTGAGCAAAAGGAGATCGTCCGCATCAAGGCCTTCTGGATTGATACTTGGTTGCGCAGCCAATACGCGAATCTCGAGGTCGTGTACATCGTGCATGACGCCGTTGCCAAGGTTGTCGATCAGCACAGCTTCTTTCATCTGCGTGAATCCGGCGGCACCAAGATCAGCTCGGCGTATGAGCTGCTGTTGGAGCAGATTCAGGCTCGTTATCGCCCCGAGGATTGGAACATCTACCCGTTTCACTACTCGGATGGCGACAACTGGTCCGCGCGTGATACGGATCGCTGCATCGCGTTGCTGCAAGACGAGCTTCTGCCGCGCGTGAATCAGTTCGGCTACGGTCAAGTCAAGAGCGCTTACGGCTCAGGTCAGTTCAAGAAGGACTTGGACCTTGCCTTGGGTTCCGATGAGCGCCTTGTCACGGCCAGCGTGGATGATCGCGAAGGTGTGCCCGACGCGATGCGCGCCTTCTTGGGGCGAGGACGCTGACATGTCGCACTGGCAAGAACCGGAAGCACTGCCGCAACGCTTGGAAGAGCAGCGCAAGCGCATCGAACAGTTGGCGCGTGCACGCGGGCTCGACTTCTTCGAGACACGCTTCGTGATGCTGGACGCGACTGATGTGAATGCTGTCGCGGCCTATGGTGGCTTCCCTGTACGCCATCCGTCATGGCGCTTCGGCATGGAGTGGGAGCGCTTGGAGAAAGGCCGTACGTGGGGGCTTTCCAAGATCTATGAGCTCGTAGTCAACAACGATCCCGCATGGGCTTATCTCGTGCGTGGCAACAGCGAAATGGAGCAGAAGTTGGTCATGGCGCATGTCTATGGCCATGTGGACTTCTTCAAGCACAACATCTGGTTCCAGACTACGGACCGTTCGATGGTGGACACCATGGCGAGTCATGGCGCGCTCGTGCGTGCGCTTGTCGACGAACATGGTCATGACGCCATCGAGAACTTCATGGATGTGGCTCTCTCGCTAGACAACTTGGTTGATCCATGGTTGCCGATGCGCGAGCGTCTGCGCACTCCGCAACAGGCTGCGGTGCGTGCTGGCGCCCCTGCGTTGGACTTGGAAACCGTGCGGCGGCGCTCGATGGTGGTGGAAGAGCACTTGCCCACCTTCGATGTGTTGGGCTACTTGGTTGATCGCGCGCCCTTGCTGGCGTGGCAACGAGAACTGTTGCGCATGGTGCGCGCGGAAGCGCACTACTTCATGCCGCAACGCTTGACCAAGATCATGAACGAGGGCTGGGCAAGCTATTGGCATTCCAAGCTCTTGACCGGGGGCGTCTTGAATGCGAGCGAGATCATCGACTTCGCGGATTGTCACTCCGGTGCCACAGCTGCTCCTGCTGGCCGCTTGAACCCGTACAAGTTGGGCATCGAGCTCTATCGTCATGCCGAGCGCAAAGGATTGGACATCTTCCGCCTGCGGCGTGCGCATCACGATGTGACCTTGCTGGATGAGCTCGTCGATGAGGAGTTCGCACACAGTGTGGAGCTCTTCGCGCCACGCAAGGGACAAGACGGCAAGCTCATCAGTTGGCGTGAGACCAAGGAGTCGCTGTTGCGCGAGTTGTCCAATGGCGGTCTGCCGCGCATCGAACTCGTGGAGGACAACCATCTGCAGCGGGGCGAGCTGCTCCTCCGTCATCATCATGACGGGCGTGATCTCGACAGCGCGGCAGCTCAACGCACGCTGGCCGGTTTGGCCTCGGTGTGGGGGCGGGGAGTGCACTTGGACACCGAGCTCAAGGGCACCCCGATGCGTCACAGCGCCGTCCCCGAGGCCCTGCGAGCCGCTTCATGAAGACTTCACAAGGTTTCTGGCGAAATCTTGCCCCGTTGGCGAGCGCCCTGTCGGAAGCGCCCATGTCGAACGGGTCTCCCGGCCCGAGTTGTGAGCTGAGCGAGAGCCTGAGAGAGAGACTGGAGAGGCTGCACGAAGGTCAGAGCGCGTGCAGACGAGTAGCGAAGGACTGGAATGGAGACGGACGGGAGACCCTCGACACTGCGCTGTCGATCCGTAGGCTTTCGTGAAGGCCATGGAGTCCGTGCGCGTGTCGATTTGCTTGCCTACATGGCAAGGTGCCGCTGACCTGCAGCGTCTGCTGCCTGTGTTGCGGAGTCAGCGCGTAGACGGCGGCGTTGAGTTGGTGGCCATCGACTCTGACTCCACCGATGGCACGCGCGAGTTGTTGCTGGCTCATGGTGTGCGCGTCGAGCGCATTGCGCAACGCGACTTTGGGCATGGCCGCACGCGCAACGCGCTGGCTCACATGGCGTGTGGCGAGGTGCTGGTCTACTTGTCACAGGATGCGCTGCCGCAAGGAGCCGACTTTGTGGCGCGATTGGTGCGCCGTCTGACCGAGCCTCGCGTAGCGGCAGTGACGGCGCGCATCTTGCCGCCTGAGCACGCTGACCCTCTGACGCGTCGTGCTGTGTTGGATGCTCCGCAAGCAGGAGCGCTATCGCAGCACTATGCGTGGCTGGGAGATGGTTCCCGCGCAGGCTTGTGCCATCTCGATCCCGGCGAGCGCGCCGCGCGCGTGGGGTTCGACAATGTCGCCGCTGCGTACAAGGGTGCGGTGCTGCGCAGCCTGCCCTTCCCTGATGTGTCCTTTGGCGAGGATGCGGCGTGGGCTGAGCTCGCCTTGCGGGCCGGACATGAGTTGGTCTTCGAGCCTGAGGCAGTGGTGCAGCACGCCCATCAGTACAGTCCAAAGGCCGCCTGGGCGCGCTGGCGCACAGACGCCGCCTTCCAGCGGACCCACCTCGGCCGGCGCGTGCGGCCCACTCTGTGGAGCGCCTTGAAGGGCTATGGCTATGAACTGCGCCGGGACTGGGCCTACTTGCAGGGTGCAGAGCTATGGCGCTACCTGCCGCAGGCCATGATCCTGCGCGGGGCCCAAGTTGGCGGCGCCTGGGCCGGAAGTCGTGGACGAATCGGCCCCTCGAGCATGGCGTCGAGTGTGGGCACAGGCGCACAATAGCCGATAGAAACGACCCTCCCCATGCGGCCGATCCGAAGCGTCTCTGTGCTGATGCCCACCTGGCAGGGCATCGAGTTTCTTGACCGAGTGTTGACGGCGCTCGCGGCCCAGCGCTGCGAAGTGTCGTGGGACTTCTTGGCCATCGATTCCGGTTCTACGGACGGGACGCTGGAGTTGTTCGCTGCTTGGGCACCGCGCTTTCCGGTGCCGTTGCGAGTGCAGAGCATCGACAAGAGTGAGTTCGATCATGGTGACACGCGCAACCTGTTGGCTGCGCGCTCGCAGGGTGACCTGCTGGTGTACTTGACACAGGATGCGATCCCCTCGGATGAACGCTGGTTGGCGAAGTTGGTCGCTAACTTTGACGCGCCCGAGGTGGCGGCTGCCTATTGACGTAACGTGCCGCGACCGGATGCCTGGCCACTGACGAAGATCTTCTCGGCGGGCGATCCCGGTTACACGGCCGGTCGACGCGAGACGCGCTTGCCTGCGCCTGAGGAGTACGCGCGCCTGGATGCCCATGCCAAGCGTGTGCTCTACAACTTCAATGATGTCGCGAGTGCCGTGCGTCGCGAGGTGTGGGAGCTGCACCCGTTCCCGCGCACATGGTTTGGCGAGGACATCTTGCTGGCGCGTGCGTTGCTGGAAGCGGGTCACACCGTTGTCTATGACGATCAAGCCTGCGTCGAGCACAGCCACGACTATGGAGTCGACGAGACGCGCGCACGGGCGCGCATTGACGGGCGCTTCAACGCGGAGTGGCTCGATCGCGTGTGTGTGGCATCCAAGCATGATGCCACCGTGTTGACTGCGCGCCTGCTGGAGGCGGATCGCGCCGCCTTGCGCTTGTTGCAACTTTCCGATGCGGAGTATGGTCGTCAGTTGCAGCTGGCCGCTGAACTGCGCGCCGCTGCGTTTGAGGGTTTGTGGGAAGGCGGTCGTGTGGACGCGCGTCGCGGTGCCACGCAAGTGCTGCGCGCCACGAAGCTCAAGATCCTGTATGTGTTGCACGGCTTCCCGCCGGACACCTGGGCTGGCACGGAGGTCTACACGCTCAATCTGGCCAAGGCCATGCAAGCGCGTGGGCATGAGGTGGTGATCCTCGCGCGCTCACCCGGGCGTGCGGGCGAGGAACAGGTGCCTGACTTCACAGTCTGTGAAGAACGCTTGACAGACTCAGGTAGCGAGTTGCGTGTGCTGCGCTTGATCAATCGCTTGCACTACCGCCGCCTCGCCGACACCTTCGTCGATGAGCGGGCCGATGCAGCCTTCTTGCGTGTGCTGGCGACGGAACGTCCCGACGTGGTGCACTTCCAGCACCTCATCCACCTCTCCACCAACTTTGTCGAGCTCGCGAAGGAAGAGGGCTGTGCCACCTTCTTGACGATGCACGATTACTGGGCGCTCTGTCCGCGCGTGCAGCTGATTCGACCGGATGGCGAACGCTGTGAAGAGAGCATGGGCGCCGGTTGTTTCTTGTGCATCAAGGAACGGCGCTTGGAGGCGATTCCTGCCGCCAAGAAAGCCGGCGAGTTGCTTGGGCCGATTGCCGAGCTTGTCGCGCAAGCGACCGGGCGCGATGAATACGCGGACCT
>CAIKQM010000114.1 GCA_903829565.1 uncultured Planctomycetota bacterium | reverse complement strand
GCGCTGCACAGCAGGCGCCGCGAGCATGACGGGATTCATGGCGGGTGCCAGCAAGCGCGGCTTCTGCGGCTCCAGCGCCAAGGCGATGGTCGACAGGAAGTCGTCAGCCAAGCCATGCGCCAGGCGTCCGATCGCGTCCGCGGAGGCCGGCGCGACCAGCAGCACCTGGGCGAAACGCGCCCATTCAATGTGGTCCATGGCGCCACGGCGACGCTCGTCCCACTCGCTGCACGCGGCAGGCTGGCCAGTCAGGGCTTCGTAGAGCTGGGGCGCGATGAGCTTGGCCGCGTTGGGAGTCAGCACCGTGCGGACCTCGTGCCCGTCCTTGGACAGGCGGCTCGCCAGTTCACAGCTCTTGTGAATCGCGGCCGAAGCACACACACCCAGCACAATGCGAGCCATCAGCGCACCTCCGTCGAGGCGGTGTCCAGGCCCACGTGCTGACGCACCTCGGCCACAGCGCGATCGAGATCGTCGTTGATGACGATGTGGTCGTAGCGATGACGCTCGCGCATCTCGTCCTCGGCCTTGTGCAGGCGGCGCTGCAACACCTCGGGGCTCTCGGTGCCACGACCGGCGAGGCGCCGCTTCAGCTCCTCAAAGTCCGGCGGCGTGATGAAGATGTACACACCCTCTTCGCCCAGGGCGCGCAACTGATTGGCACCCTGCACGTCGATCTCCAGCAAGTAGATGTGGCCACGGGCCTTCGCTTCGGCCAAAGGCGCGCGCAGCGTGCCGTACAAGTTGCCGAAGACTTCGGCATGCTCAAGGAACGCACCCTCGGCGATCTTCTGGCGAAAATCCTCGACCGACAAGAAGTAGTAGTCGCGGCCATCCACCTCGCCGGGACGCGGCTTGCGCGTGGTCGCCGACACGCTGAACACCACACGCGGATCCTGCAGCAAACGCTTGCAGATCGTGCTCTTGCCCGAACCCGAAGGCCCCGACACCACCAGCATGCGTCCGGCGTTCATTCGACGTTCTGCACCTGCTCTCGCAGGCGTTCGATGAGGGTCTTCAACTCCACCACCATGTGCGCCACAGCGGCATCGGAACACTTGCTGCCGATGGTGTTGACCTCGCGCAAGAACTCTTGCACGAGGAAGTCCAGCTTACGCCCGACGGGCTCTTTGGCGTCAAGAAAACTGGACAACTGCGCCAGGTGACTACCCAAGCGCGCCAGCTCCTCGGACACATCCATCTTGTCGGCAATCAGCGCGATTTCACGGGCCAAATCGGCTTCCGCCACAGGCGCGCGGGCGCCCTTGGGCACCACTTCGCCAGCCAGCAACTTGCCCACGCGCTCTGTCAAGGATACTTGCAGGCCCCGCACGGCCTCGGGCATACGCTCGGCGATGCGCACGCGCAATTCAGCCATGCCACGCGCATGCAACTCAAGGTCAGCGCGCAACGCGGCCCCTTCTTGCGTGCGCATGCGCACCAACTCGGCCGACGCGCGCGACACAGCATCGAGCACCAGCGCATCTTCAGCCTCGCGGCTGGATTCATCCACCTGCGCCGAGGCTTGCACACCGGGCAGTTCCAACAACTGCGCCATGGTCACATCGTCTTCCACTTCCAAGTGGAGGGCCGCACGCTTCAGCTCGACCTGCCACGCACGAGCGACATCGAGATCGATGCCCACACGCCGCGCGCCGCCGGCACGCTGCAGCTCGACCGACACCGTCACAGCCCCACGCTCGGCGTGCTGCTTGATGCGCGCCTCTACATCGGACTCCAGATGACCTTTGTCGAGCGGCAGACGCGCTTTGACCTGCAAGTGACGGTGATTGACCGAGCGCAGCTCGACGCGCACGACCACGCCTTCCGCCTCTGCGGACGCGGCTCCAAAGCCCGTCATCGAGCGCAACATGCGAGCCCTCAGCTACCCACAGGCTTGGCGCGGCTGCCCGGCTTGATCGCCGTCGAACCCGCCTTGCACAGCGGACATTCTTCGGGCTTCCACGTCTGCACCGTGACCTCGGCCAGCGCGTGCGTCGTCAACCCTTCGGCCGCGAACGGATTGCCGCCCGAACGATTGACCAAACACGCGGCTGCATGCGCCTTGGCACCATAGCTCGCCAGCACCTCGAAAACCTCGCGCGCGCTGCCGCCGGTCGTGAGCACATCCTCCACAACCAAGATCTTGTCGCTCGGCTTGACCACGAAGCCACGGCGCAAGGCCATGTCCTCGCCCACGCGCTCGGTGAACTGAGCGCGGCAACCCAAGGCGCGCCCCACTTCGTAGGCCCATGTGACGGCACCCATGGCCGGGCCGATCACGATGTCATACGGCACCGGATCCACGGCGCGAATGCGGCGCGCCAGCTCCTTGGCCAAGATCTCCGCCTTCTGCGGATGCTCCAAGAGCAACGCGCATTGGAAGTAGCGATCGCTGTGCAAGCCGGAGGACAACAAGAAGTGTCCCTCCAACATCGCCCCACAGCCGCGGAACAGATCAAGCACATCAGGCGTGGACATCGTGGCCGTCATGATTCCCAGCGTCCTCTTTTCGCGTCTTTCCTAACAGTTCGGCCCCGCCTGCAGTGTTGCTGGACGGGGCCGTGTGCGTGGTGCAACTCGCGTCACTGGCCGCTGGGCGGCGCTGTGTCCGTGGGCGGGGTGGGCGCAGTCACTTCCGGACCGCTCGTGCCCACGACCGACTCTTCGCTCTTCATGCGGTTCAACACATGCAGACCCAGCGCGCACACCAAGAAGATGGCGCCGGTCCAGCCGGTGAACTTGTGAATGCCCGAAGCCGCGACCCCGAAGGTCTGCTGGCCCGCGGTGCCCAAGGCCTCGGTCAAGCCGCCGCCCTTGCCTTCCTGCAGAAGGATGACGACGACCAGGACGATCGCCGAGAGGACGAACAGGATGTAGAGGAAGGTGATCAGCAGTTCCATTGCGCGTTCCGTTGGGCCGAGCAGTATAGCAGCGGCCTAGCGGTACTCCAAAAGGGGTAGGAAGGTCTCGGCCTTCAAACTGGCCCCGCCGACGAGGCAGCCATCCACATCCTTAACCGCCATCAGCGCTTGGATGTTGTCGGGTTTGACGCTCCCGCCGTACAGAATGCGGGTGCGGGCGGCCACTTCGCGGTCGTACAGCCCCGCCAGCACCCCGCGCAGGTAGGCGTGCACCTCGCCGGCCTGCTCGGGCGAGGCGGTTTTGCCGGTGCCGATGGCCCAAACCGGCTCGTAGGCGATGACGATGCGCTCCATCGAACGGCGCTCGACCCCGGCCAATCCGGCGACCAATTGCGCGCTGATGACCTGTTCGGTGGATTTGGCCTCGCGCTGCGCCAGCGTCTCGCCCACACAGACAATGGGGGCCAAACCCGCGGCCAAAGCGGCTTTGGTCTTGGCGCCGACCAAAGCGTCGCCCTCGCCGTACAGGTGCCGGCGCTCGGAGTGCCCGAGAATCACCCAATCGCAGCCCACATCGACCAACATCGAGGCCGCGATTTCGCCGGTGAAGGCGCCCGAAGCCTCGTCACAGCAGTTCTGCGCGCCGACCTTGACCCGCGACCCCGCCAACAAGCGGGCCACCTCGTCGAGGTAGACATAGGGCGGGAACAAGGCGACTTCACAATCGTCGCGCTCGCCCAAGCGCTCGCGCACGGCGGCGGCCAAACCCAGCGCGCTCTTGCGCTCGAGGTTCATCTTCCAATTGCCAGCCAACAAGGGCTTGCGGCCTGTGGTGAACCCTGCCCCAGTCAAACCTACAGGTTGGAACTCCATCGCGTCTCCTTACGAACCGTGCCGGACCTAAACCGTGGGGACTCAGCCGTACTTCAACACACGACCGGTGCGCAGCGTACGCCCATCGAGGCCCGCCAACACCTGTGCATCGCGCGCAATTTCAGCAAAGGTCTCCGGCAGAATCGCTTGCGCGCCGTCCGAGTGCGCCTCGCTCGGGTCGGTGTGCACCTCGATCATGAGGCCATCCGCGCCCGCCGCCAAACCAGCACGCGCCAAGGCGCGCACCAAATCCCCGCGACCAGCCGCGTGGGACGGATCCACAACCACCGGCAAGTGCGTGGCACGCTTGAGGTGCGCCACGGCGCCCACATCCAACAAGTTGCGCGTGATCGAGGAATCAAAGCCCCGCACACCGCGTTCGCACAGCACGACCTGTTCGTTGCCTTCGGCGAGGATGTACTCGGCGGCCAACAGGAACTCACGCACGGTGGCGCTGTAGGAACGCTTGAGCAACACCGGCTTGCGCGTCTTGCCCACCTCGGTCAGCAGCGCAAAGTTCGTCATCGAACGCGCGCCGATCTGGAACATGTCGGCGGACTCGCCCACGGCTTCCACATCGCGCGGATCGAGCACTTCCGTGACGATGGCGAGACCTGTTTCCGTGCGCACGCGCTCCAACAGCTCCAAGCCCGCATGCTTCATGCCTTGGAACGAATACGGCGAGGTGCGCGGCTTCCACGCGCCGCCACGCAAGGCCGTCGCACCGCGGGCTTGCACCGCACGCGCGATCTCCAACAGGCGGTCGTAGTCCTCGACCGCGCAAGGCCCGGCGACCAAGCTGATGGCACCGCCACCAAAGCGCGCGGGGCCTACATCCACGGCGAGGTCCGGGCGACCATTGCGCTCGTGCAGTTCGCGCGCCGTGCCGACCTCAAGGACTTGCGAGACACCGCATAGGTCCTCGAACTGGGCGCGGTGCTCGGGGGCACCCGGACCCAAGAGCTCCAGCAGCGTCCGGCGCTCGTCCACAAAGCGCGGCGTGTAGCCCAAACGCTGGGCAAGGTCCAAGACCGCCTCCACCTGGGCACGGATCAACGAGGGTCGCAGGCGCAGGAGCATGGTTGAGGCCGCTATCACTATGGACCGAGAAGGGCCAAGCGTCAACGCGCGCGTGGCGTAGGATGGGGCCATGCAGCGTGATCCGCTCACGATCGAGTCCCTTTTGGCCCTTGGGGCGCTGGAAAGCCTGCCGCGCACGGGCTGGGTCCTGCGCGGGGTGCGCACGCCGGAGACGATCGGCGAACACATGCTGGGCGTGCAGTGGCTCTGCCTCGCCTTGGCCCAACCGTGCGGGGTCGACGCCGAGCGCGCCATCGCGCTGGCCTTGGTTCATGATGCCCCCGAAGCGCTGTTGGGCGACTGGCCGCGCAGCGCAGCGGAGCTATTGCCGCAAGGCGCGAAACGCCATGCCGAGGCGCAGGCCGCCGCGCAGGTACTCGCGCCCTTGGGCCAGCGCGCGCGCGAGCTGTGGGACGAATGGCAAGCGCAAGCCAGCCCTGCCGCACGCTTCGTCAAGGTCTGCGACCAACTCCAACTCGGCGTGCGCTTGTTGCGCTACGCACGCGAAGGTCGCTCGGGCTTGGATGAGTTCCTGGTCACCGTGCGTGGCATCGACACGCGCGGGTTCGCGCCGTTGGAGCACCTGCGCTGCGATCTTGCGCGCCTCCTCGAAGCCGAGCGTGCGTTGCGCGCCTGACGAGTCGTAGACTGCTCCCATGCTTGGCGGCCGTATCTCTTGGCGCACCGTGGTCCCGCTCTTGGCGTTGACCGCGTTGGTGGTCGCCTATGCAACGCGGCCGGAGAGCGTGCCGATTGATGCCGGTTCGCTGACGCTGGTTGCACCGCAAGTGGATGTGGAAGGCCGGGTGGCCTTGCCTCCGCGCGATGCCCAGTTCCGTGCGCGCGTCGTCGATGAGGCCGATGCGCCCATCGCCGATGCGATGGTGTGCTTGACCATCGGTGATGAGCTGCGCTGCGAGCGCAGTGCCGCCGATGGTTCCGTGGACTTTGCCGGACTGCCGCGCGGCTCAGGCGAAGTCGTGGTGGTTGCCACGCGACGCGATCCGTTGCGCGAACTTCTGCCCGAAGTCTCCACGCCTGAGCCGCGCTTGTTGGTGCTGGGGCCCGAGCTACAGCCTTTGCGTTTCGCTGCCCGCGAGCGCTCGACGGTGCAGGTGCAACTGCAAGGCCCTGCCGCCGCCGAACTCGCAGGTCACGAAGTGGTGTTGCTGCCCAAGCAAGCGCCCTATGAGCTGGATGCACCTTTGGTGGTGCGAGCGCTCGCTGATGCGCAAGGTGCGGTGCGCTTTGACGAGGTGCGCGTGGGTGCTTACACGTTGGAAGTGCGACCGCCGTGGGCCGTGGGCAGCAACTGGCCTGACTTGGTAGCCACAGCACCTGCTGCGGGACTGGCGGTCGAGGTGCCGTTCAGCGCGACACCCGTGACCATCGCAGCGACGGTGTCGGCACAACGCATCGCTGTGCGCGTGCTCGATGTAGCCAAGCGGCCTGTTAGCGGAGCTGTGATCGTCTGGCGTTGGACCGCAGAGGAACGCCGCATCGCACCAGCCGTCACGACCGATGCCGAAGGGCGCGCGCGCAGCGCTTCGTTGCCGCTAGGCCGGTGGACCATCATCGCCCGCGCGGGGGCACAGCAAGCCCAAAGCGAGCTGTTGTTGGAGGCAACCACCAGCGGTGAAGTGGAGCTGACGCTCGCTCCGTCAGAGAACAAAGCACAGAGCGAAAGCCCGGACAACAAGAGCCCTGAGAAGAGCCCAGAGAAGAGCCCAGAGAAAAGCCCTGAGGACCAACCGCGATGAATCGCACCATCGCACTCTTCGTCGCGTTGGTCATGTTGCTGGCGCATGTGCTGTCCATTCACACGGACGCGCGCGGGCTGGTGGCTGTGGCTTGGGACCAAGCGCATGTCCCCTTCCGGCTCGGCCGCAATCTGATCTACGAAGGCCAGCTAGCGTGGAACCCGGGCATGGAGGCCTTCGAGAGCTATCCCAGTGTGTTGTGGGTGCTGCTATGCGCTGTGTTTGAACGCGTGTCGGCGCTCATGCACGGCTCGGTCAATGTGTTCGCACAGACCACGGGCGTGCTGTGTGCGCTCGCCACCACGGTGGTGGTCTCGCGTGTGCGGCCACAACGTGCAGCGGGCTTGATGGCGGCTCTGATCTTGGCGACGAGCGGCGCGTTCGCAGCCGCAGCTGTGAGCGGCTTGGAAACGGCGCTGTACGTGTGGTTGTTGGCGTGGGCCTTCCTCGCCTTTGAACGCGGACGCGGTTGGTGGATGGGCTTCCTGTTGGCGCTCGCGATGCTGACGCGGCCCGAAACCTTGCTGTTTGTAGCGGGTTTTGCCGTGTTGCGCGCCTTTGGCCGGCTCGGTAGCGAGGTGCGACCGGTGGCTTGGTTGCCGTTCTGCGTGCCGTTGACGACCTTTGCCCTTGGAGCCGTGGCGCGCGGCCTGACCAGCGGCAACGCGTGGCCGCCTTCGTT
>CAIKQM010000113.1 GCA_903829565.1 uncultured Planctomycetota bacterium | reverse complement strand
GGCCGCTTTGTGCGCGCGGTCACGCGCGGCGATGGCGAGCGCGGCGAGGATGTCAGCGCGAACGCACGCACGATCCGGAACTTGCCGATGACTTTGGACACCGAGCATCGTCCGGCGCCGCAGGTGCTGGAGGTGCGGGGGGAAGTGCTGATGGCGCGCGACCAATTCGAGCGCTTCAACGCGGCGCGCGCGGCACGCGGCGACGAGCGCTTTGCCAACGCACGCAATGCAACGGCTGGGGCGATGCGTCGCAATGATCCCGCCGAGGTGGCGCGCTATCCGCTGGAGTTCCATTTGTGGGCGATGCCGCGCTGCGAAGGCGTGCGCTTCGCGACCCAGCAAGAGGCGACGCGCGCTTTGCGTGAATGGGGCTTTGCTGACTCGGGCTACGGTCGTGTGGTGCGTGGCTTGGACGCTTGCCTTGCGTATCACGACGACATCGAGGCGCGGCGGGACGAAGTGCCATTTGAGATGGATGGTGTGGTGGCCAAGCTGGATCGCTTCGATCTACGCGAGCGCTTGGGTACCACTTCGCGCTCGACGCGTTGGCAGTACGCACACAAGTTCGCGGCTCGCGAGGTGTCGGCCACGCTGCGAGCCATCGAGACGATGGTGGGGAACGGTGGGCGCTTGACTCCTCGTGCGCATGTGTTGCCGGTCGAGGTGGGCGGCATCACGGTGCGCCACGCCACGTTGCACAATGCGGACTATGTGGCCGAGTTGGGCTTGGCGATTGGCGATCGCGTGTACTTGCGCCGAGCGGGTGATGTGATTCCGCAAATCTTGGGGGTCGCCAAGGCCGCTGCGGGCGACGAGCCCGCGGATTGGGCGGACTCGCTGCCCGAGGAGCTGACCGCCGCCGTGACACGCAACGATGGCGCGGTGGCGCATCATTGGCGCGCCGTCTGGAGTGTGCCTGCGGGTTGTCCGGCTTGCGGGACGGCACCGGTGGCCGAGGGTAAGTACTGGCGTTGCCCGAACCCCATGTGCGAGCCCCAGCGCATTGGTCGAGCCTTGGTGTTGGTGGGCCAAGGAGCCTTTGAAATCGAAGGTTTGGGCGAAAAGCAGCTGGCTCAGTTGTACGCCGCTGGCCTGATGCAAGGCGCCGCTGATGTGTTCGCCTTGGACCAAACGCCCGAGATGCGGGCGCGCTTGCTGGCGTTGGATCGTTGGGGCGCGAAGAGCGTCGACAACTTGTACGCCGAGTTGGTGGCGCGGCGGACTGTGCCCTTGGCGCGCTTCCTAGTCGCACTGGCGATTCCGGATGTCGGGCCATCGACGGCGCGTGTGCTCGCCGCGCACTTCACCAGTTTCGAGGCACTTGCTCAGGCGAGCGAGGCCGAACTCATGCATGTGGATGGTGTAGGCCCCGAAGTCGCCGCCAAGATCGTGCGCTGGTTGCGCGATCCGCAGTTGTCAGCAACTGCTACACGGTTGTTGGAGCTAGGAGTCGTGATTGAGGCTCCTGCGGCGCGTGTGACGGAAGGGCCTTTTGCAGGCCAAACCGTGGTGTTCACCGGCACTCTCGAGCACATGGGCCGCGCAGAGGCCAAGTAACGCGTGGAGGAAATGGGCGGTCATGTGGCCTCTTCTGTGAGCGCCAAGACCTCCATTCTCGTGGTCGGAGGCAAACCTGGCAGCAAAGCCAAGAAGGCCGAAGAGCTTGGCGTGCGCGTGATGCTGGAAGAGGAGTTCCTCAAGCTCGCAGGACGCGAGTAGATCTAGATCAGCCGCAGCTATCGTGTTCAGATGCGCTGCGCGCAGGCCCTGCACTACAGAGAACTATGAAGTACCTAGCGACGATTTGTTTGTACGCAGCCTTGTTCCTTGCGGGTTGCCAATCGTCCGTGGACCAGTCAACCGACGATGGTGCGGCTGAGGTCTCGGGCCTCGCTCTAGCCATGGCCGAAGCACCTGCTCCGCAAGTGCTCGCCGTGTCCGTCAAGCCTCTGGCACAGGTGCATGTGCGCGCCGCGCGCGTCATGGATGTCGAGAACGGCCGTCATTACGCCCCTGGCGAAGTCATCGTGGTCGGCGATCGCATTCAATCCGTGGGGGCGCCCACAGTTGCCCCGCAAGGCGCGCGCATCGTGGACTTGGGCGAGCGCACCTTGCTGCCGGGGTTGATCGACTGCCATACCCACTTGGCGTACCAGTTGGACGCACAGTCTGCGTTGCGTCCCGCTACGGAAGGGTCTGTGGACGCGGCCTTGCGCGGTGCCAAGCACGCGGCCATCACGCTGCGCGCCGGCTTCACTACGGTGCGCGAGATGGGTTGCGATGACTTTGTCGATGTGGCTTTGATGAAGGCCATCGATCGCGGGGACCTCATCGGTCCGCGCATCATTCCCGCGGGCCACGCCATTTCCATCACCGGTGGGCACGGGGACACGGGGGGCTTCCATCACAGCTTGTTGCGTCCGACACCGCTGGGTGGCGTTGCGGATGGGCCCGACGAGTGCGTCAAAGCCGTACGCGAGCAAATCAAATACGGCGCGCGCGTGATCAAGATCATGGCGACCGCCGGTGTGTTGTCCTTCGAAGAGGACATCGGTGCGCAGCAACTCAGCTCGCCCGAGATGGTGGCGATTGTCGAGGAGGCGCGCCGCCATGGCTTGAAGGTGGCGGCTCATGCTCACGGCACCACCGGTATCGTCGCAGCGTTGCGCGCAGGTGTGGACTCGATTGAGCATGGCAGTCTCTTGTCGGACGAAGCCATCCAGCTCATGTCGGACTGCGGCACATGGTTGGTGCCCACGCAGTACTGCGTCGAGCGCTTGGATCTGTCGCAGCTACCTGCCGTGTGGCGCAAGAAGGGTGAGTACCTCTTCCCACGGCGCAGTGTGTGGCTCAAGCGCGCCATTGCCGAAGGCGTGCACATCGCGTTCGGGACCGACGCAGGTGTTTATCCGCACGGCGAAAATGCGCACGAGTTCGGAGCCTATGTGCGTCACGGCATGTCGCCCGCAGAGGCGGTGCGCACGGCGACCGTGCACGCGGCTCAACTGTGTGGCACACCGGATCGTGGTCGTCTAGCGGCGGGTTTGCTGGCCGATATGGTGGCCGTGGATGGCGACCCGCTGCAGGACATTGATGCCATGCTGCGCGTTGCGTGGGTGATGAAGGGCGGCCAAGTTGTCGAGTAGGCGGGAACTGCGTCAGAGGCAGGTGGCGGCAGCGGGGTGGCTGCGCTACCTTCGTGCTTGATGTCAGATCAGCCCGACAACGCACCTGAAGCCGGCAAGAACGCACCCGAGGCCGGCAAGCCGGAGGCGTTCTCGTTGCCCGAGGGCTTCAAGGACGATGCAACGGCGCTGCTGGTGGCGCGCGCCAAGTCGGGCGACGCGGTGGCTCTCAATGAGCTGTTCGCGCGCTACCACGTGATGGTGCTCGAAATGGCGCGGCGCCGCATTGGCCCCAAGCTGCGCATGAAGGAGGATCCGGACGACCTCGCCCAGACCACCTTCCGCGAGGCGACACGCGACCTTGCGAACTACGAATACCGCGGCGAAGGCTCGCTGGTGCGCTGGCTGATCCAGATCCTGCAGAACAAGATCCGCGACAAGGCCGAGTTTTACGGCGCCCACAAGCGCGATTCCGGTCGCGAGCGGCACTTGGCTGGCGCGGGCGACGATCCGGATGAGGACCGCGGCTTCGAGCCGGCCTCCAAGGACATGACCGTCACGCAGCAAGTCTCCCGTGACGAATCCTGGGCCCAGCTGCGCGGGGCCCTTGAGCACCTCTCCCCCGAGCACCGCGCCGCCATCACGGCGGTGTTTTTCGAGGGTCGCTCCCTGCGCGAAGCCGGCGAGCTGCTGGGCGGCAAGAGCGAAGACGCCGTGCGCATGATGCTGCGTCGGGCCGAAGCGCGCCTGCACGACATCCTGCGCGGCACCCTCGGCAAGGAGTAGTTGGGGGCAAGGACTAGTTGCGCTCCCGCCTTGCGGACGGTAACCTTCTCCGTCCACAAAAGGGCTAGTAACTCAATGGCAGAGTGCCATGTTCACATCGTGGAAGTTACAGGTTCGAGTCCTGTCTAGCCCACCAATCACCCCCGGCCGCGACTTCGCGGCCGGAGTTGTTTTGAGCCAGTCGCGACGACCATGACCGACACTAGCGCACTCTCCCTGCAGGACCGCTACTCACCCAACGGCCGCTGTTTCGGCTGCGGCCCGGCAAACGAGCGCGGCTTGCGCATCAAGAGCCACGCCTGCGGCGATCACACCGAAGCGACGTGGCAGCCCGAGCCCCACCACGAGGCCTTTCCCGGCATGTTGAGCGGCGGGATCACCGGCACGCTGCTGGATTGCCACAGCAACTGGACCGCCGCCTGGCATTTGATGCAACAGTCCGGCGCCACCACGCCCCCGTGCACGGTCACCGCGGACTTTCATGTGCGCCTCAAGCGCCCCACGCCCACCCACGGCCCGCTGCTGCTCCGCGCGCGCGTCGTCGAGTCGAGTGCCGATCGCGCCATCGTGGAAGCCGAACTAGAGGCCGGCGGCAAAATCACTGCCACCTGCCGCGGCACCTTTGTGGCCGTCAAAGAAGATCACCCGGCCTACCATCGTTGGTGAGCGGCTTGCGCTCGCATAACCACGATGCTAGAGTTAGCATTAAAGGGGTCGCGACGCTTTTTGCGTTCATGCTCGCTGTGGGCATAAGCTTCTTAGGTAGTGGCTTCCACAAACCTTGTATTTCAGAACCACAACTTCACATGAAGACCATGACGTATAAAAGAGCAATAGTATGCACGGCAACCGCACTGGTTTCGATCTTTTTGCTATTGCCCGCCTCCGGCTCCTCCAGCGATTGCAGAGGTGTCACAGGTAATCCGAGTGGTCCAACTCTCAATTGTGCAGGAGCGTGCAGTTCGGGTGGCTGCACAGCTCGTGTTGGGACGACAACTTGGGGTGGATACAAGATTTGCAATTGTGGGGCCGGTCAAAACCCTGATCCCTGCTGTCAGTTGGCGTTCAGGCGAGTTGCTGTTGGCTCAACCGCGATGGAACTTGTTTTGATTGGCGACTGTATTTCCTGCGGTACGCCTACAGGAGTTTGCTCTAAGGTGATCAGCACAACGGGTGGTAATTGGTCTCCGCTCTGTGTTATTCCAGCTCCGCCTGGTCAGTAGTAGTCTTACTCTCAGTAGTAGTTTTACTTACTGTGTGGCAGTGTCTTGCTAGGGGGCTTGCTCGTGCGCCAGCTAATGATCGTTTGCCTTGTCAGCGTGTTAGGCCTCGGCCTGTATTGGTATTTACGGCCTACACAGGTCGTCGGCATCGAGCAGGCCGCACAATCGGCTGACTCCGCTCTCCCACCGCTGGCCTCGCCCGCCCAACCGCACACGCAGCGTAGTGGCTCAGCGGAGGCGCCTCGCGTAGTCCCAGCACACCCGCAGGTTGGCATCCCAAGCCTGAGCCTGCGTGTAGTGTCTCGCTTCAGCTCCATGGCCATCGCCAATGCTCGTGTCGAGGAAGTCGGACCAGCGGAGTCCGCGGTACCGGCTCGCTCGGCCGTCACCGATTCCGATGGCCGCTGCACATTCGTGCGGCCGACGTCGTCGCTTGCCACTCCATGCAGCGTGGCGGTGTCCGCCGCAGGCTTTGCCACCAAGGAACTGCAACTGCCTTCAACCCCGGGCACCCAGACTCCAGCGCCGCAAGAAGTCCTGATCGAACTGCAGCCCGAAGGCGTCATCGCGGGCTCCGTCGTGTGTGACGGGCGGATTCCTAGCGACCGCCTCACCGTGTTTGCTTGGCGCCACCAGCGCAACCTGAGCTCAAGCGATGTGGCCGCCGTGAGCGCCGGTCGCGCGAGTTGGAACGTGCACTTGGCCCAGTCGGATGGGCAAGGGCAATTCCAACTGCGCGGCTTGGATCCCGACCAGCGCTACAACGTGCTGGCCCTAGGGGCCGGGTATTGGGGCCAAAGCGCCTCCGGACCCTATGCGCCGGGCACGCATGATGCCGTGTGCCAAGTCCAGGCCGCCTATGGGCTCATCGTGCGTGTGGATATCGATACCCAGGCCGCCCGCGCGCCTGATGAGCACGTGCTTGCCGTCGGCCCGAGTTGGACCGAGGCCCCAGACGGTACCGAGCCGTGGGCGCTCCTCGATGCCGAGCGGCAGCTGTGGGCGGCGGTGTATGGCGATGCAGCCCTCGCCGACGTGCCGTCGCAAGAGCGGGGCAGTTGGAAGACCTCGCTGCTCTTGTTTCTGCGCGAAGGCGAGGGGCCTGCCGCGATCGGACCGCTGGAGTTCGAGGTCCAACCTCCCGGTTGTGCTCCAGTGAAGGCCGCGCTCACGATCCCACGTCTGGGGCCGACCGGTCCGCAACGGGTACGCCTGACCACGTCCGGCCTCACCTGTGCAGGCGAGCTGCGTCTCGTGCCTGTCTTGGGCAGTGACGCCAACTGGAACGCGCGCGCCCAGGTACGCCTACAGCACAGCGTGACCGGTGAGGTGCTGCTGTACGCGCTGAATCCCTACCGCGCCGAACAGATGTACCTTCGAGGTCTGCCCTGTGGTGCCTACGACTTGCGTATTCAAGCGGACCATACCTTCGTTGTCTGGCCTGCGCCGGGCCGCGAACCCGTGCAGATCCACATCCAAAACGGTGAGACGACCAGCGTGAACCTGGACGCGTGGCAAGGCTTGGGTAGCGCAGAGGTCGAGCTCATCGACCAACATGGTCAGCCCTACACCGATTCGGTGGTGGTGGACTTCGAGTGGGAGTACCAAGGCGCGTACTACAGTCGCAACTCTCTCCACTTGGACCACCCGCCGTTCCGGTGCGCTTTGCTGCCCGCGGCGAACTGGGCCGCACGTGTGCGCGTTGCAGACTCCGCGGTGCAGATCCTCGAGCCGCGTACGCTGTTCACGGTTGTGTCGGGGCAGACGACGAAGGTGGCGGTGCCTATCCAGCGCTGAGGTCTCCGTAACGCCGGGCCTAAAACAGCTCACCCTGCTGCTGCCGGGCTGACCGGCTTGCTCCCGCGCGAGCTTCGCCCGGTTGGCCGAGCCGCCCCTCGCCATCATTCAGGCCCAAGCGCCGGCAGGTCAGCTCGAACAGCGCCCGCGTCAGCTCCCAGCGCGGGCCAGTGCCGCGCATGCGCGCGCCGAACTGCGCGTCGTTCCAGGCGCCGCCGCGCATCTCTTGAATCGCGTGTTCGATCTTGTGGATGCGTTCGGGGAACGCCGCCGCCATGCGCTCGCGGAACACCGGCAAGACGCTGGTAGGCAAGCGCAGCAGGGTCATGAAGGCGCGCTTGGCGCCGTGAGCGTGCGCTTGTTCGAGGATCTGCGGCAGGTCGCTTTCGTTCAGGCCCGGGATCAGCGGCGCACAGGACACGCCGACCTCCACGCCCGCCTCGGACAGAGCGCGCATCGCCTCAAAGCGCGTCTTCGGTGTCGGAGCCCACGGCTCGATGGCGCGCGCCGTGCGCGGGTCGAGGAAGGGGACCGTGATGTTGACCATGGCGCCGCCGTCGCGCGCGATGCGCGCCAAGAGATCGATATCGCGGCGCACCAGCGCGCTCTTGGTGATGATGGCGACGCCCACACCGCGCGCGCGACACACCTCGAGGCAACGACGCGTCAGTTCGTAGTGTGCTTCGAGCGGCTGGTAGCAATCCGTGTTGCCCGACAGGACCAGCGGTTGGCCGTCGAGCGGGTGCTGGCCCGAGCGTTTGGGCGCCAGTTCCAGCGCCAACACCTCGGCCGCGTTCGTCTTGACGACGATCTTCGTGTCAAAATCAGTTCCCGCGCCGAAGTCCAAGTACTCATGCGTCGGGCGCGCGTAGCAGTACGCGCAAGCATGCTGGCAGCCGCGATACGGGTTCGCGCCAAAGCGAAAGCCGATGTCAGGCGAATCGTGCTCGGTGATGAGGCTTTTGGCGTCCTCCTCATACACCTTCAGCTGCGCCGGCTGCGGCGCGTCGATCCATTCCACGTGCGCGCCGTGCCACGGATTCGGCGGATTGTCGACACTGCGCAAGGCCATGAAGCGGGTGCGGCGCTGCTCAGGGGCAGAACTGCACCGACAGGGCATTCGACAAGTTAAAGCCCGCGCCACCGCCCGCCGGGTTGCGGTACCAGTACTGGAAGCGGCGCAGCGCGCCCGGCACCACCACGCCCGCGGGCGCGCTGGCAGGGTTGAAGTTGAGCGTCGCGTCGCCGAACAAGTTGGCGTTCATCGTCGGCAAGCGCACGATCGTGCCTCCCACGCAACGCCAGCCGTTGCCAAAGGGCGTCTGTCCAGCGCTCGAGCCGTGGTAGTACAAGCCCGCCGAGGACGGCGGCAGGCCGGTTACGGTCAGCTGCAAGTTGCTCAGCGCAATGCTGGTGCTACCTGCGGCCGAGATGGTCGCGCCCGAGCCCACAGAGTTCGGCGCGGCGATGCAGTAGGTCGTGATCGGGTTCTGGGTGGCGACCACCAGCCAGTTGATGGTCTGTGTCAAAAGTCCTTGACGAAGCCCTTCGTCGCGCACCATCGTGGTCGGATCCACTACACGCGCCGCGATGAGCGAAGTGCAAGCCGTCAAGCCCAGCGTCGCCAAGTTCAGCGTGTTGCCTGTGGCGCCCGGGATCGCCACGCCATTCAACAGCCACTGCACTTGCAGCGGCTGCGTGCCGACTTTGGTCATCGGCACTACAAAGAGGGTCTCTGTGCCGTTGTAGGTCGTGCCCGTAGGCGAATGCGAGTCGACCGGGTCGGTGAAGCGATAGATCTCCGCGATCAAGGCCTCGGCCGCGGGCAGATTGAAGGGCCGCCCCAGCGAGCGCATCATCGAGTTGTTCGTCGGGCGATAGATGCCGTTGACGCTGTAGTTGGCGCCTTGGAAAGTGGACACCAAGCCATCGAACGCAGGCAGATTGACGCCCAGCCAGCGATACCACTTGGTCTGGAGCGTGTTCATTTGGGCCGAGGGGTAGATCGATGCGTTGACCATCGAAACTTCACCGCCAGTCCATGTGGCCGGGCCGCCGTAGTCGTACTCGTCAGCCAAGTCGCCCAAGGCATGACCGAACTCGTGCTGCATGATGCCGATCGTCTCGGCGTTGCTGCCGGCGCCTGTAGCCAAGTCATTGGTCGGGTAGCCGGCGCCGCCGTACTTGGTGCTGTTGGCGATGGCTGCCACAAGGTTCGCTTGAGGTGCGTTCGCTGCGTACGAATAGGCCAGCCCCACATCCACGCACAACAGCCGTTCAATGCCGTCGCACCAGTACCTCATGTTGAGGGCGGTGTTGCGCGCGACGCCGAACGTCGGGTCGTTGTCCACGCCCGAGTCCGCGCTGATGACGTCGACGCGGTGTACGGAAAAGTACTCGCGGTAGGTGAGGTACGGCTCGATCGCGAAGAAGCTCGCCACGATGTTGGCCACATGCGTGGTGTAGGTGCCGAGCTGGGCCGCTTGGTAGCCATCGCCGACAAAGACGATGTCGAGGCGCTTGTTCGGATCGGGAGGCAGCAGATGTTGTTGGAAGGACTCGACCGCCGCAGGGATGCGCGGATAGACAGCATCCCGATCCGGCACATCGAGCATCACCTGACCACCTGTCAAGTTTCCTTGACTGTCGAGCGTGTCCCAATACACCAGCTGGGGGCGCGATTGGGCTGCGGCAGGCAGAACGAGTACTGTTGGGAGCGCGTAGCGCGCCAGCGAAGTGAAGGAGGAGAGGGTCATGGTGCTAGCTCTGCACCAAGTCTACCCCCATCCGGTCAATCCGGCTCGCCAGCCTTGGGCCGCGGTTTGGCGGCCAGGTATTGCTTGGGCCAAGGCATGTCGTGTTTGCCTGCCTCGGCGGCCGCATGCAGGGCCAAGTACGGGTCGGCGAGGTGCGGACGCGCCATGGCGACGAGGTCGGCGCGGCCTGCGGCCAGGACGGTGTTGGCGTGATCCAGCCCCTGCACCGCGCCCACGCACTGCACGGCGATCTGCGCGCCGTGGCGGATCGCATCGGCGAAGGGTACTTGGTACATGCGGCCGTAGTCGATGCGCGAAAGGGGAGAATTGCCCCCGCTGGACACGTCGATGCAGTCGACTCCTGCATTCTTCAGCTCGCGCGCCAAGGCCACCGCTTCGTCACAAGTAAAGCCGCCTTGACTGTCAAGCCAGTCTGACGCGCTGATGCGCACAAAGAGGGGCTTGTGCGCGGGCCAGACGGCGCGGACGGCGCGTACCACTTCCAGAGGCCAGCGCATGCGGCCTTCAAGGTTGCCACCAAACTCGTCCGTGCGTCGGTTCGAGAGAGGGGAAAGGAAACTTGACAGTAGGTAGCCATGCGCCGCATGGATTTCCAGCGCATCAAAACCTGCTTGCTCGGCTCTCTGTGTGGCGGCGACAAAGTCTGCGCG
>CAIKQM010000112.1 GCA_903829565.1 uncultured Planctomycetota bacterium | reverse complement strand
TGTCAGATCGCCGTTATGGCTCTGTAGGATTGATCTATATCCTTTCAATTAAATGGTTTACGGTCAAACATCGCGCTGGTCATTCATTGTGTACATATCTGTAATCAGTCGCTTGTGGCGCTGAATTCCTAGGATCTGCGCCCTGTGAGCCAGAACCTCGTCGATCTAACCTCCCGCGCCTTCTCCGACAGTCTCGCCGCACGCACCGCCACTCCCGGCGGAGGCAGTCTGGCCGCGCTGATGGTTGCTGATGCTGCGGCCCTGCTCTGCATGGTCGCGCGGTTTAGCACCGGTGAGGCCTACGCAGAGGTGAGTAGCGCCATGGAGGCACGCTGTGCAGCCGGCGAGCGTGTGCGTCAGCGCGCGCTAGAGCTCGTCGATCTCGACGCGCGCAGCTACGACGCGGTGAGTGCGGCCTTCAAGCTGCCCAAGGCGGACGACGAGCAGAAGGCTGTGCGCTCGGCGGCGATTCAATCCGCATCCAAGGGAGCACTCGAGACACCACTCGAGACCATGGAGCGCGCGTGCGAGGTGCTCGAGTGTCTGGTCGCTACGACTGCGGGCTCCAACAAGAACCTCGTCACCGATCTGGCGAGTGGCGGGCTGGCTGCTCACGCCGGCCTGGAAGCCGCGTGGCTCAATGTGCGCATCAACGCTGGCTCGATCAAAGACAAGCCGTGGGTCGATGAGCGACTCGCCCGCGGAGAAGTCCTGCGTCAGCGCGCGCGCGCGGCGCTGGAGTCCTTGCACGCTCACGTCCAAACAGCCCTGGCCTAGCACCTCTTCCCATGCATAAGCTCGTTCTTCTGCGTCATGGCGAAAGCCAATGGAACCGTGAAAACCGCTTTACAGGTTGGCGCGATGTGCCCTTGTCCGAGAAGGGCGTGGGGGAAGCGCGCGAAGCTGGTCGGCGCCTGAAAGCAGCGGGTTTCAGCTTTGATTGCGCGTACACCAGCTACCTGAAGCGTGCCATCACCACGCTCTGGAACGCACTCGAACAGTTGGATCAATGCTGGATCCCTGTGCACAACGACTGGCGTCTCAACGAGCGTCACTACGGTGCGCTGACGGGGCTCGACAAGGCGGAGACGGCTGCCTTGCATGGCGAGCAACAGGTGCTCATCTGGCGTCGTAGCTTCGACATCCCGCCGCCGCTGTACGCCGTGGGTGATCAGCACAATCCGGCCAATGATGCGCGTTATGCAAACTTGACACCTGCGCAGCGTCCCTTGGGCGAGTCGCTCAAGGACACGATTGCACGCGTCGTGCCCTGCTTCGAGTCGGAGATCGCTCCGCGCATCCGCAAGGGTGAGCGCGTGTTGATCGCGGCTCACGGCAACTCGTTGCGCGCGCTGATCCAGCACTTCGAGCACATGGAAGAGTCCAAGCTCATCGGCTTGAATGTGCCCACCGGCATTCCGCTGGTGTATGAGTTGGATGCACAACTGCGCCCGCTGTCGAGCCGCTACCTCGCCAGCGAAGACGAGATCGCTGCCGCAACTCACGCGGTTGCATCGCAGGGCAAGACCAAGCACTAAGCCCGCGCGAGCCCCGCGCTCGTAGGCTCAGACCTCGCCGAGCGAGCGCCCCATCAGGGCCTTTTGCGCCACGTTGTTCATCAACAGCGCGGCAAGCGGCAAGGAGGCACGCTCGAACTCGTCGCGCGCCTTTTGCAACGCTTTGGCATCGCGGCCTTGCGTGGCCTGCTTGGCCTTGGCGAGCGCATCTTCCAAGTCCAGCAACGACTCTTTGTCGAGGCCCGCTCGTGCGGCGTTCATGTTCTTCTCGACCGCCTGCACCATCGTTCCGATTTCAATGATCAGGTCGGCAGCGCGTCGTGCCTCAAAGTCATCCTTGGCATGTTCGAACGAGCTCGCCAGCATGCCTTCCACCTCGGCATCGGTGAGTCCATGCATGGGTTGCACATCGATGGAGGCCGTCGCGCCACTCGTCTCTTCCTTGGCGGAGACGGTCAACACTCCATCCGCGTCGATGTGGAAGCGCACGCCGACGCGCGCCATGCCTGCCGGCATGGGAGGGATCCCGCGCAACTTGAAACGTCCCAAGCTGCGGCAATCGGTGGCGAGTTCGCGCTCGCCTTGCACGATGTGGAAGTCGATGGCGGTCTGGTTGTCGACGTAGGTAGTGAAGCCTTCGGTCGCGGAGCAAGGCACGGTCGAGTTGCGTTGAATGATCTTCGACACCGCGCCGCCCATCGTCTCGATGCCCAGCGACAGAGGTGTCACATCCAAGAGCAGCACATCGCGCTTGCCACCGACCAAGATGTGGGCTTGTACCGCAGCCCCCAGCGCCACAACTTCATCGGGATTGAGTTCGGTGTGCGG
>CAIKQM010000111.1 GCA_903829565.1 uncultured Planctomycetota bacterium | reverse complement strand
TGCCCGAACCGATCGAGAAGAACGACGACACCACGCGCACCAGCGAGGCCTTGGTGCGGATGACGCCGTCACCTAGCGCCACCGCCTCCATGTAGTCGACCGCTTTGTGGCGCGTCAGGCGCATCCCGTAGTGCAGCACCAAGCCCGCCACCAAGCTGCCGAGGATGGGCACTGCGGCGCGCTGCCATGGCTCCAAGCTGCGCGCCACAGCCACTAGCGGCCCTTCCGTGCCGGTGAAGAGCTTGGTGACCAGCTGCAGAGCCTCGTGGAAGAGGGGCGAGGACAACCCGCCCAGCGCCCCCACCAAGGCCGCCAGCAGCAGGGTCGATTGGGCTTCGTCGAGCGTGAGCCTGCGGTACAGCCACAGCCGCAGCCGGAGCAGGCGCTTGGTCCAGTCACTGATCACGGCCTCAGGGTAGAGCCTGCGGGCGCGCGATGCGCAGGGTCTTCGGCCGCAAGGTGCAGAATTCTTGGCGCTACCTCCCGCGGCGCAGGACGGCTAGACTCTGCACCCCGCGCCGGGCTTCATCGCCGACGGCGCGACCGCCAAGAAACCGCATCCTCCCTCTCATATGAAGCCGACCGCGCTGGGCATGGTCGAGACCAAGGGTCTCGTAGGTCACGTAGAAGCCGCCGACGCCATGGTGAAAGCCGCCATGGTCGAACTGTATGGCCGCGAAAACATCACCGCCGGCTACTGGACGATGTTCGTCGTCGGCGAAGTCGGTGCGGTCAAGGCCGCCACTGATGCAGGCGCTGCCGCTGCCCGTCGCGTAGGCGAGCTGGTCAGCGTGCATGTGATCCCGCGTCCGCACGATCAGTTGTGGCGCATCCTGCCGAAGATGGCCGCCGTTCCGAAGGCAGCCGCGGGTGCTGCCAAGAAGAACTCGGACAAGAGCGCGGACTGAGTCGCTAAGGCGCACTCGCGATGGGCCAGGGCATCGATCCCGACCTCCGGGCGCTGCAAGACGTGCGCGATTGTGTCGCGCGCGCCACGGCAGCGTGTGAGGCCATCCACGGCTGGGACCAAAAGCGCGTGGATGATGTCTGCGCCGCCATGGCGAAGGCGGGCGCAGCTGCGGCCTATGACTTGGCGCGTTTGGCGGTCGAGGAGACCGGCATCGGTCGCGTGCACTACAAGGTGCTGAAGAACCTCTTCGGCTCCGAGGGTGTCTGGAACTCGATCAAGGACGAGAAGACCGTCGGCATCGTCAAGCGCGATGAACGCAGCGGCATCGTCGAGGTCGCCTCGCCTGTGGGCGTGATCGCGGGCATCGTCCCGACCACCAACCCGACGTCGACCACGCTCTTCAAGTCGTTGATCGCGCTGAAGGGACGCAACGCGATCATCATCAGCCCGCACCCGCGTTCGCGCCGTTGCATCGGCGAGACGGTCGAGGTGCTGCGGCGTGCGCTGGAACGCGTGGGCGCGCCGGCGGACTTGGTTCAGTGTCTGCCGAATCCGACCATCGAGTCGACGGGTGCTTTGATGAAGCATCCCGAGGTGTCGATGATCCTTGCCACGGGCGGGACCGGCCTCGTGAAAGCCGCGTATTCCAGCGGAAAACCGGCCTATGGCGTCGGTCCGGGCAATGTGCCTGTGTATGTGGATCGCACGGCCGATGTGGCTTGGGCGGCGCATTCGATTGTCGCCAGCCAGAGCTTCGACAACGGCACCTTGTGCTGTTCGGAACAGGGCATCGTGGTCGACGCGCCGGTCGCGGACCAGTTGCTCGGCGAGCTCAAGAAGCGTGGCGCGCACCTGTGCGACGAAGAGCAGACCAAGAAGCTCGCCAAGTACTGCAATGTGCGCGGGCACATGAACCCTGATGTGGTCGGGCTCGATCCTTGGCGCATCGCCGAGGCGGCGGGCTTCGCGGTGCCGAAGACGACCACGGTCTTGCTTGCGCTGCAAGGCGGCGTCGGGCCTGAGTGGCCGTTGTCGATCGAGATCCTTGCGCCCGTGTTGTCGGTGCACAAGGTCAATGGCTGGCAAGAAGGCTGCCGCATCAGCATGGCGATGCTCGAGGCGGAAGGCCTCGGCCACACCTGCGCGATTCACGCCAAGGACGAGAAGGTGCTCGATGCCTTCTTCCTCGAGAAGCCGGCCTCGCGCATCGTGGTCAACGGTCCGAGCTCGCAAGGTGCGGTCGGCTACAGCACGCAGCTCGTGCCGAGCTTCTCGCTGGGCTGCGGCCCGCAGGCCGGCAACATCACCAGCGACAACATCAGCGCGCGTCACATGGTGACGATCAAGCGCGCTGCGTTTGTGCGGCGCGACTGGGCCGAGATGGAGAAGAAGGATCATGCGCGCGTGGCCGCGCTGACCAAGGACGGCCTGCCGCGCGGCTGCGGATTGGCGGGCGATCCGGCGCTGGGCGGAGGTCTCGCGCCGCTGTCGCGCTCGAGCATGGAGCCCGATGCGGCCAGCAATTGGCGCGGCAACGCGCCGCTGATCGAGCGCCCCGCGGCGCCGGCTCCGGTGGCCGCACCCGTTGCCGCCGCCTGGGCCTCCAAGGTCGGCGGTGGCGCCAAGAGCCTGCCACCCAGGAGTGCGCCTTCGCAGAGCGCGCCTCCTGCAGGCGGGCACGCGGCAGGATCCTCGCTCTCCACGAACGAGATCCTCTCGATGATGAGCCAGGCCGGTTCGGGCTGTCCGCTCGGGCCGTGCAAGGGATGCAAACACCACGATGCGGCCACTTCTACGTGCAAGGCATGAGCCTTCGCATCTAGCGCAGACCGCCGTTACCAAGAAGAAGGAAGGACGACAATGGAAGGCATGATCGCTCTAGGCATGATCGAGACCAAGGGTCTCGTGGGCGCAATTGAGGCAGCCGATGCCATGTGCAAGGCCGCGAAGGTCACGCTGCTGAGCAAGGAACGCTCCGGCGGTGCCTTGATCACCGTGATGGTGCGCGGCGAAGTCGGCGCAGTGAAGGCCGCGGTCGAAGCGGGTGCTGCTGCTGCCAAGCGCGTTGGCGAGTTGGTCAGCGTGCATGTCATTCCGCGCCCTGCTGCGGACTTGGACCTGTTCCTGCCGCCGATTCCCGAGCAGAGCTGAGTAGGGCTCTGGACGCATCGCTCTAAGACGCACCTCCATGTCCACGCGCGCGGTCACGCTGCGCGGCGCGGTCTACATCGATCAGATGCAGCCGCAGTTCGCCGCCACAGTCGCCACCAACTCCGACGGGTACTTCCCTGTCGCGGGTGAGGCGGCCTTTTGGCTGGAGGTGCAACCGGGCATCGTCATCAACCGCCTGATGGACATCGCGCTGAAGAGCTGCGATGTCAAGCCGGGCGCGCTGGTGACCGAGCGCAGCTACGGCACGCTCGAGGTGCACGGCCCGGATCAGGGCAGGGTGCGCCAAGCCGGGGCCGCGATTCTGGCCAGCTTGGGTCTGTCCACGAGCGATGCTCTGCGTCCAAATCTTTTGACAAGCGAGATCATCCGCAAGCTGAGCGATCACCAAGCGATGATGATCAATCGCACGCGCGCGGGGATGCTCGTGTTGGGCGGCGACACGCTCTACACCTTGGAAGTGAACCCCGCGGTGTATGTGACGCTGGCTGCGAATGAGGCTGAGAAGCACTCGCCGATTCGCATCGTGGGCCTCGGTGCTGAAGGTGCCGTGGGGCGCTTGCGCTTGGCCGGCACGGACGCCGAGATTGACGAGGCCGTGAAGGCCGTCGAGCGCGCCTTGCATGGTTTGCCGGGCCGCAGCAACGAGGGAGTGGACTGATGTTCCTCGGCCGCGTGGTGGGCGAAGTTTGGGCAACCAAGAAGGTCGACGACCTCAAGGCTCTGCGCCTTTTGGTGGTGGAGGCCCTCGATGAGCGTCGCGAACCGGGTGCACCCAAAGTCACGCCCGTGGTGTGTGCCGATGCCTTGGGTGCCAAGCTCGGCGAGCGCGTGGTCGTGGCCGTGCTGGCGCGCGTTTCGGGCGAGGAGGGGCGGCGCGA
>CAIKQM010000110.1 GCA_903829565.1 uncultured Planctomycetota bacterium | reverse complement strand
TGCCCGAACGATCCGTTGAAGACTGCCCCCGGCCAGTGCGGCTGTGGTGTGGCCGACACGGACACGGACAACGACGGTACGGCTGATTGCAACGACGGTTGCCCGAACGATCCGTTGAAGACGGCTCCGGGTGCCTGTGGTTGCGGCGTGGCCGACACCGACACCGACGGCGACGGTACGGCGGACTGCAACGACGGCTGCCCGAACGACCCGGCGAAGACCTCGCCTGGCACGTGCGGCTGCGGCGTGGCAGACACCGATTCCGACAGCGACGGTGTGGCCAATTGCGTCGACAACTGCCCGACGGTGGCCAACGCCACGCAGCTGGACGGTGACAACGATGGCGTGGGCGACGCGTGCGACAACTGCACGACGATCTCCAACCCCAACCAGGCCGATTGCGACAACGACACCATCGGTGACGTGTGCGAAATCGCCTTGGGCGAGTCGGATTGCAACCTCAACAACATCCCCGACAGCTGCGAGCTGGCCGCGGGTGCTGCTGACGTCAACAACACCGGCGTGCTCGACGAGTGCGAAAGCAACGGCGGTACGGCCTACTGCTTCGGTACGAGCGGCTGCCCCTGCGGCAACAACTCGACCGTCGGCGGCTGCCGCAACTCGACGGGCGTGGGTGCGTTCCTGTTCGGCTCGGGTGTGAGCTCGGTTGCCAACGACAACTTCGTGTTGTCGTCGGGTGGCCTGCCCAACCCGCCGGCCGGCCAGCGCACGTTCGCGCTGTTCTTGCAGGGCACCGTGTCGCAGAACGTGCCGTTCCAAGACGGCCGCACCTGCATCGGTGGCACCGTCTCCCGCATCGCTACCCTGTCTCCGTTCCAAGGCACGGCCGTCTACCCGGTCGGCTTGGACACGAAGATCTCGGTCCGTGGTGCTGTGCCGACGACTGGCGCCGCGCGTTACTACCAAGTGTGGTACCGCAACGCCGCTGGTCCGTGCGGTACGGGCTCGAACCTCACCAACGCGGTGGCGGTGATCTGGGTCCCGTGATCCTCATGTGAGTGCGACGGCTGCGTCAAGTTGACTTGACGCAGCAGCAACTCAAGCCGGGGCCGACTTCCGCACTGCGGAGGTCGGCCCCGGTCGCATGTGTGGGGAGGTTTGCGTGACCGAACCGGCCGGTGACTCGGTATCCTCAGGGACATCATGAGCAACCTCTCCACTTGGCTCTTGTCCGCGGTCACGACGCTGTGCGCCACCAACGCTGTTCACGCCCAACTGCGCGTGGAACGGCCCTTCCCCTTGCGCGCAACGGGGCGCGTGGAAGGAGCCATCAGCTTGGTTCCTGATGTGGCCGCGTTGCGCAGCTTGGAAGAGATGTCGACGGTCGTGCTGACGGATGTGCCGTCCAGCACGGGGCCGCGCACGGTGCGCTTGCAGCGCATCCCGCTCGAGCGCTTCACGCATGACATGCTGTTGAAGGTCAACGGCCAACCGAGTCAGTTGCCTGACCTCGACCTCACGCTCTGGCATGGAGATGTGGATGGGGTCGACGGCTCCAGCGCGTACTTTGCTTTTTCACCGCACGGTTCGCGCGGCTGGATGCATGCCGAAGGCAAGTTCGATCATCTCTTGGCCCAAACGAGCGATTGGAATGCTGCACCGGCGTTGATGGTGAGTGAAGAGGTGTTGAACGCGCGTGGTGACATGCTGCGTCATGTCTGCCACACGGACGAGCTGCCGCGGCCGGCGCAAGTGCGCCCCGCCCCCATTCCCAGTGGCACAGCGTCACTCGCTACCACCACGCTCGCGTGCCGCGTTGCGGTCGAGACCGATTGGCAGCTCACACAGCAGTTCGGCGGCAATGCCACGGCGACGCTGACCTATGTGCTGTCGTTGTGGGGCGCGGGTTCGCAGCGCTACTACGATCAGATCGACACCGTGCTGGAGATCTCGCAGCTGACGATCTATTCGAACAGCAATGATCCCTGGGTGACCGCGGACAACGGCGGGAACAGCATCGACATGCTGTATGCGTTCCAAGCCGCGTGGCAAGGCGCGATCCCCGCTGCGTCGAGCCTGGGGCACTTCCTCTCGGGCGCGGGCTTGGGTGGCGGTGTGGCGTGGCTGGATGTGTTGTGCAACCAAACGTACGGCTTCGGCGTGTCGGGCAACTTGTCCGGACAGACGAGCTTCCCTGTCACACAAGGTCCGCTGACCTGGGACTTCATGGTCTTCACGCACGAGCTCGGGCACAACTTCGGCAGCGCGCACACGCACGACTTCTGTCCGCCGCTCGATTCGTGCGCGCCGAACGGCTACTACGGCCAGTGCCAGACTTCACAGCAGTGCACGAACAGCGGCACGATCATGAGCTACTGCCACCTGTGCAACGGTGGCATGAACAACATCTACCCGTACTTCCACCAGGAGTGCGCCAATGTGATGCGCTCCCGCGCGGCGCAAGCGGCGTGCATGAGCTTCTTCTGCCTGCAGCCGACGACCTACTGCACGGCGAATCCGAACTCCACGGGGGCCGCAGCATCGATCTCTGCGCTCGGCTCGAACAGCTTGGCGGCGGCCAACCTGACGCTGCGCGCAACCAATGTGCCGGCAAACACAGTGGGACTGTTCTACTACGGCAACAACAAGACCAACACGCCGTTTGGCAACGGTGTGCGCTGTGTCAACGGTGCTGTGTACCGCCTTCCCACCTCCAACAGCGGTGC
>CAIKQM010000109.1 GCA_903829565.1 uncultured Planctomycetota bacterium | reverse complement strand
TGCAGCTGGTGGTCTGTGCGTGGGCCATGGCGGGTGCCAAGGGTTCGACTGCGCCGGTGTTGGTGGCTGGTGTGTGGGCTGCGGGCGCATGGAGCATGCTGCGTACGCGCACTTGGAAGCAGCCGTTGTTCGTGTGTGCGCTGTGCGCCAGTGTGGGGGTGGCACCTGCTTTCGTCCGCTTGAGCGGAAGTGATGCGGGTTACGCGCAAGCGATGTTCCAAGTGGAGCCTTTCGCGGCGTTCGTGAGCGCTCCGTTCGTCACGCAGCTCGCGTCGGAGACTTGGCTGTGGTTGGTGTTCCCGCTGTGGTTGCTGCTGTTCTTTGGGCCAGCACTGCTGTGGTCGAGTGCAGCCAGAGGTCACTCGGTGTTGTGGTGCTGTGCGCTAGCTGGTGTAGGAGCAAGCCTGCTCGTTGCCGCTGCGGGACACAGTCAACTGTTCTTTGCCTACAACTCTGTCCTGTGCATCGCTGTTCTCGGGGGTGTGGGCTTCGCGCGTTTGCGCATGTCCAGCGCGCTTGGGTTGCTGCTCTTCGCGCTTGCCCTGCCCTTGTGGTTGTGTGGCGTTCTACGGCTGGTGATCCAAGCGCAGCGTCACTGGGTGCCGCAGCCTCCGCCTGCTGCGGTGCAAGTGGCTTGGTTCGAAGCCCTGCGTACCCTGCGCGCACAGAGCGCCGAGGATGCACTTGTGCTGGCGCGCAGCGAGACGTTGTTGGTGTCAGCCTATGCGGAGCGACGCACTGCGCTGGAGACACCGCGCTTCACGCCTCAATGGCATGCGGCACGCCGCGCGGGACGCGACCCGCGCGCTCCGTTCCAGCCCTCGGCAGCCGAAGTCGCCCGTGCATTGGCTGGTGAGGAAGCAGCGCGTCTCAGTCTGTTGCGCAAGGGCCACGCTTCGGAGTTGTGGCTCTTGGAGGATGAGTTGCGCCTGCAAGCGGGCCAGCCGGTGTGGGGCCCGCGCCCGATTCAGGTGCAGCGGGTGCAATAGGCCGTGCATTGCCTACAATCTGCGACCTCACGCGTCCCAGTGACTCTTGAACCCCGTAGGACCCCACGATGATGCGCCTCGTCTTCAGCGCGCTGCTCCTCGCAGTAGCAGCACCTATCTCGCAAGCTCAGGATCTGTTCTGGACGCCGCGTCGCGTCGAGTCGATCAAGAACATCGCAGGTGCCGCGGTGTCGCCCGATGGTTCGCGCGTTGCGTACCTGGTCGCCGTGCCGCGCAACCCGGGTGTGGATGATGACGGGAGTCCGTGGACCGAATTGCACGTGCTATCGACGGCGGACGGAGCTGCGCGCGCCTATGTCTCGGGCAAAGTGAATGTCGGCAAGCCTGGATTCACTCCCGATGGCAAGGGCTTGGCCTTCCTCGCCAAGCGCGAGGGTGACAAGCAAACTTCACTCTATGTCTTGCCGTTGGATGGCGGTGAAGCCCAGAAGAAGATCGAACTCGCCACATCGATCAGCGAGTACTCCTTCAGCGCAGACGGCGGGCGTGTGGCCTTGCTGGCGCAAGAAGAGCCCAGCGCTGCGCGCAAGAAGCGCGAAGACAAGGGCTTCAAGCAGCAGGTCTACGAAGAGGACTTGCCCTACAACCGCGTGCATGTGGCCAAGCTCGGTGACAGCGCCAAGCCGCAGGTCCTTGGTGTCGAAGGGCACGTTCACCAACTGGAATGGAGCCCCACGGACGAGCGCATTCTGGTGTCGGTTGCGCCGACGCCGCTGGTGGACGACGAGTATGTGCGTCACCGCGTGCGCGTGGTGGATGCCGCTGATGGTCGCACGTTGGCCGCGTTTGAGAATCCCGGCAAGTTGGGTGATGTGGGTTGGAGCGCCGATGCCAAGCATGTGTGGTTGGTTGCAGGCGAGGACATCCACGACCCCTCTGCAGGGCGCTTGTGGGTCGCGCCCTCCGAAGGTGGGGCTTTCGTCGATGTGCTCGGCCAAGGTGCGCTCGCCGATTCCGCGGTGGCAACATGGACTACCAGCGGTCTGTTGCATGTGGTGACGGACGGATGCCGGACCTTGCTGCGTCGCAGCACTCTTGCCGCAGGCAAAGTGGACAGCATGCAAGAGTTGATTCCTGCCGGAGTCGCGGCGTG
>CAIKQM010000108.1 GCA_903829565.1 uncultured Planctomycetota bacterium | reverse complement strand
TCTACGATGCGTTCGTCGACCTGGCTCCGTCACCGGGTGCGCGTCGTGTAGATTTGACAGGCGGTGGTGAACGCCAGCTCGATCCGGTGCAAGAACCGTTCAGCGCGTATGTGTTCAAGCTGCAAGCGAACATGGACAAGCGTCACCGCGACTGCTTGGCCTTCGTGCGCATTTGCTCGGGCAAGTTCGAGCGCGATCTCGTTGTGCATCATCATCGCCTCGACAAGGAGATTCGTCTCGCGCGACCGCACACGATGGTCGCGCAGGAGCGCAGCACGCTGGATGAAGCCTATCCCGGCGATGTGGTGGGCCTCATCAGCCGCGATACCTTCCGCATCGGCGACACGATCAGCATCGACGGCGGCTTTGAACACAAGCCTTTGCCGCGCTTCCAGCCGGAAGTCTTCGCGCGCATCGCGCCCAAGGAACTCGGCAAGCGCAAGGCCTTCCAGAAGGGCATGGACCAGCTCATCGCCGAAGGCACGGTGCAGATGCTGTGGCCCGAGTACAGTCCTACAGCCGACCCGATGGTCGCCGCGGTGGGCAAGCTGCAGTTCGAAGTGCTGCAGTACCGTTTGGAAGACGAGTACGGCGTGACAACGACGCTGACGCCGATGCCGTACGAGTGCAGCGCGTGGCTGCAAGGCGATCGTGAGACCTTCCTCGCGCCGACCACATCCATGGTGGCCAAAGACGACCTCGGCCGCACCGTGGTCCTCTTCATGGACCAATGGGACAAGCAAGCCGCCGCGCGCAAGCATCCGAACCACCAGCTGCTCGACTACGCCTGATAGCCGTCAGCTCGGCCAATTCTGCGCGACGATCCAAGCCGCCACGACCAGCAAGAACACACCAAAGCCGCGGCGCAACGCGGCTTGAGGGATGCGGCTGGCAAGGGCCGCGCCTCCGAAGCTGCCCGCGATGCCGGCAGCCACAAAGAGGCCCATGATCTGCCAATCCAGCTGCAAGTTCTGGGCTTCCAGCACATCCAAGTACTTGGCGAACCCCGCAAAGGACTTGAGCGCGATGACAAGCAAACTTGTCCCGACCGCGATGTTCATGGGCAACCCGCCGAGCAACACCAACGCGGGCACAATCAAGAAACCGCCGCCTACGCCCACGAAGCCCGTCACGACACCCACCACCAAGCCCTCCACGCCGATCTTCACCACCGAGCGCCGCGGACGCGTGGCTCCGGCTTCGGCCGGTGCCTTGCGCAGCATCAGCACCGCCGCCACGAGCATGAGCCCTGCAAACGCCAACAGCTGTACCGAGCCGTCCACGCCTTTTGACAAGGCCGCACCCAGCCAAGCACCGATCATGCCGGGCACACCGAACCACAGCACGCTGCGCCAATCGACCAGGCCGCGCACAGCGTAGGGGACCGCCGCCACGAGGCTGATTCCGCCCACGATCCCCAACGAACCAGCGATGGCCACCTTGTCCTGCTGGCCCACGATGTAGGTCAGCACCGGCACGGTCAGAATCGAGCCGCCCGAGCCCATCAAGCCAAGCGTCAAGCCCACCGCAAGCGCCCCGAGCAGTGCCAGAATCAGCGTCATCCCGCCATCATCGCACGAGGCCTAACTCGTGCATCAGCACAACTGCTGCCTTGGCAGCGATTGGGTGCTAACGCGCCATCACGGCGCCCACGTGATGCCGACACCATTCGTCAAGTTGAACGTGCTGGCGCTGCAGAACGCCGCCGCATTGCGATACCACACCTGGTAGTACCGCACCGTGCCGCTGGCCGGAATCGCGCCGCGCACCGAGATCGCACCATCACCAACCTGCGGGAAGGTCGAACCACCGACCGCATTGATCTTGGTGCCCAAACGAATCACGGTGCCCTGCACACAACGTAAGCCATCGCCGAACACGGTGCCAAAGCCGTTGTTCGCGCGATCGGTGCCTTGGAAGTACAGCGCCG
>CAIKQM010000107.1 GCA_903829565.1 uncultured Planctomycetota bacterium | reverse complement strand
GCCCTCGGGCGACAACTCGGGGTGCCATTGCACACCAAAGGCGTAGGGATGGCCGGAGCGCTCGATGGCTTCGATCAAGCCTTGTTCGTCGCGGGCGGCGATGCTCCACGGTCCTGCGACGCTGGCGAGGGCCTGGTGATGGCGCGATACGACCTGCAGCTCCGGCTCGCGCACGAGCTTGGCGAAGCGCGAGCCGCTCTCGCAACGCACGCTGTGCAAGACGCCGCCCGAGTGATTCTGCGCGCCCGGCCGATCCTCGGGGATGTGCTGGTAGAACCCGCAACCTTCGGCCACGCCCAACAGTTGCATGCCATAGCAGATGCCCAACACAGGCAGCTGCATCGACACCACGGTGCGCGCCAAGAGGAAGTCAAAGTCTTGCTTGGCTGCGGGAGTGATCGTGGCTGTCGGGTGCGTGGGGCCCAGACCCAAGCGTGCCGTGTCAAAGTCGTCACCACCCGTCAGCAACACGCCATCGACGCGCTCCAGCAAACGTTCCAGATCCTGCGGTCCACCCACCGGCGGGATGGCGACTGGGATGCCGCCGGCCTTGAGGATGGCGTCGCAGTAACGGTTCCCAAGCTTGAGATAAGGGTTCTCGCCTTCGATCAACAAGCCATTGACGGCGATGAGCGGTCGCGGATGCAGAGCCATGCCCCAGATCCTACGTTGTGCGCGTCCTACGGTGTGCGCGCGATTTTTCACCAAAAGGCCCAAGAACGGCGCTCGCGGCGGCGTTCGCAGACCTGTACATCCAAAGCCATGGACGACCTGTCGGATGCTCTGTTGTTGGCTCGCTGGGCGCAACGCGATGAAGAGGCCTTTGCGGCCTTGGTAACGCGCCATGAAGGCGCCATGTTGCACCACGCACGGGCCTTGGTGGGATCGGCGGCCGAGGACGCAGTGCAAGATGCGTTCTTGGAGTTAGCCCGACGGCCACCTCAGTTGCCTGCCGAGGCAGAGCTTGCGCAGCCGTACTTGTCGTCGTGGCTACACAAAGTTGTCAGGAGTCGTTGCATGGACACAGTCCGATCTGAGACGCGCCGGCGAGATCGCGAAGCTCAAGTGGCCGCGGGCGAGAGGATCGAAGGCGAACAAGGCGCCGTCGATCGCCGCGATACGCACGAGGCCGTGCGCCGGGCCATGGAGACCTTGCCGCAGGACCAGCGCGAAGTGTTGGTCCTGCGCCTGTTGGGTGACAAGAGCTACCGCGAAATCGCAGATATCACCGGCAAAAAGCTCGGCACCGTCGGTTGGTTGGTCGCGGAGGGTGTCAAGGCCTTGGGAGCGCGCCTCGAGCCGCTTATGCGTGCCTGACGGCTTCCACGCGATCCCCATTACACATCCCATCTAGCTATCCGTTCAGAGAGCATCACCATGGATCAGACGAACAACGAGAACGCCTTGCGTGACGACCGTTACACCCGCCTTGTGGCGTATGTGTTAGGAGAACTTGACACCTCCGAGCGCGCCGCCGTGGAGGCCGAGCTGTCCAAATCTCCTGACGCGCGTGCCGAACTGGAGCGCATTCAGCAGACTTTGGGTGTCGTTCAAACGGCCCTGAAGTCCATGCCCACGCCGCGCTTGGTGGAGCCGGTGCGCCCGCCTGTGCCTGTTCCGGCCGGACGTCCTTGGTGGCAAGGCAAGGGTCTGGCAGCTGCCGCCTCAGTGACCGCTCTCGTGGGTGCGGCAACTTGGCTGTACTACCAGCCGAGCTCGGGCGGGGTGTTGCCCCAAGCGGAAGTCTCCTACAGCGAGAAGCTGCTTGAAGAGCCGGCTGCCAGCAAGCAAAACGCGGGCGTAGATGCCCTTAGCGCCAAAGATCAAGACCCGATGGGTTTGCTTGCTACCGCGCCAGCAGTGAATGCCAAGCCGACGGGGTCTGTGACACAGCTCGGGTTGGCGGTCGAGCGAGGAGCCACTGGCGCAGATGCGTCGCACGCCGCCCCTTCGACGACTGCGGATGCAGGTGACGTCAAGCTCAAGAAGCGCGCGCGGACTGAAGCGCCTGCCTCGGCTGCTCCTGCGCCCGCCACTGGTGGTGCGTCCTTGCGGTACGGAAGTCGTGCTGGTGGAGGCAAGGCTGGCGCGCCCAAGCAGGCGCCGGGAGCTCCGGTGGCCGGCGGGGGCGCGAGTGCTGGACCTAGTTCAGCCGGTCCGGCAGGCGCCGCTTCGGCCCGGCCTAAGAGCGAGCGAGCTTCGGTTGAGCTGCGCGAAGAGCTCGGCCGCAAGTCGCAAGACCGCCAAGACGCGGATGGCCGTACCTCTGGAGGTTTGCCCGGTCTGGTCGCAGCTGAGGATCGGGCTGGTGAGGGCAGCACGATTGTCGATGGTGAAGCCGCGCCGCGCACATGGATGCAGATGACGCCTGAGGAGCGCACGGCGCTCGTAGAGGCTGAATTCGACCGCTTGCGCGGTGGTTGCTTGCCGATGCCGCAAGAGTTGCCGCGTGACATGTACTTCCGCTTCTGGGGCGACAACGCGTTCGAGGCGACCTACCTCGATCGCCAGTCGACCTTCGGTGTCGATGTGGACACGGCCAGCTATGCGTTGGCGCGTCGCTATGTGACGGAGGGCAAGCTGCCGCAAAAGGCGCAGATCCGTACAGAGGAGTTCGTGAACTACTTCAAGTCGGATGTGCCGCCGCCGATGGCCGGCCCGTTTGCGATGCACATGGACCTGGCTCCGAGTCGTTTTAGCGACGACCCTTCACGCCAGATGCTGCGCGTCGTGGTGCGCGCCAAGGACTTGTCGGTGTTCGACCGCAAGCCGTTGCGCTTGACCTTCGTCATCGATGTGTCGGGCTCGATGCGCGAACAGAACCGCCTAGAAACTGTCAAGGATGCTTTACGCCTGTTGGTGGGCCAGCTGGGTGCTGGCGACCAAGTGGCGATCATCAAGTTCTCGGCCGAAGCAGCGCAAGTCGTGCCGATGACTTCGGCCACGGAGAAGCTCGCCTTCGAGCAAGCGATTCAGCCGCTGCAGCCCGAAGGCGGCACCAACAGCAATGCCGGTCTGCAACTAGGCTACGCGACGGCGATTGCCGGTTACGACGCCGCATGCGTGAACCGCGTGGTGTTCCTCTCGGATGGTGTGCCTACGGCTGGGGAGACCGACATCAACAAGATCATCGCGGGTGTGCAGCCGCTCAAGGAGAAGGGCATCTACCTGAACACGGTCGGTGTGGGCATGAACAACCACAACGACACCTTGCTCGAGCAGCTGGCCGACAAGGGCGATGGGATCTGCAACTACATCGATAGCCCCAAGGAAGCGAAGCGTGCCTTGGTCGACAACTTCACCGGCGCGTTCCAGCCGGTGGGGCGCGATGTGAAGGTGCAAGTGGAGTTTGATCCGCAACAAGTGCTGCGTTGGCGTCAAATCGGCTATGAGAACCGCGCCATCGCGGATGCGGACTTCCGCAACGACACGGTGGATGCGGGTGAGATCGGTGCGGGGCATCAAGTCACCGCGCTGTACGAGCTTGAGCTGGCCCGTACGGATCGTGCCGAGCCACTGGCCGTCGTGCGCTTGCGTTGGAAGGACCCTGTCAAGTCAACGAACAAGGCGGATGGCGACAAGGCGCAAGAGGTGGAAGCGGTTGTGCATGCCGCCGCGCGCACAGGCTTCGAAGCCGCTGGCCAAGGCTATCGTCGTGCTGTGATGGTGGCGCAGTACGCTGAATTCCTGCGTCGCTCGACGCATGTCATGAATGATCGCGTGGACGATCTCTTGGAAGAAGCCAAGCGCTTGCAGCAAGAGACTCCGCAAGACGCCGAATGGAACGAGTTCGTGAGCTTGGTGGACAAGGCCAAGACCTTGGGTCTAGGTGCGCCCGAACCTTGTGACGAGCTGTGCACGCTGGAGGCGCAACTGCGGCGCGTGCATTGGCGTCGCTATGAACGCGAACGCCTGAAGGATGCTGGTCATCCGCATGCGGCTGACGCGTACGATGCGGACATCAACAAGCTGGAAGGACAACTGCGCCAGTTGGTGGAGCTGCGCTTCGCCGAACAGAAGTGATGTCTGCGGGTCCTACAACTCGTTGGATGGGGGCACATGTGCTGGTTGTGGCCGACCTCATCCCACCGGGCACGCGTCCCATCGAGCACACCTTGGTGTTCGAGGACTCGCCGTTGTTTCAGCAGTACCGCATCGTGGCTGCGCCCACACTCGGCTTTGCCGGAGAGGTGGTGGTGCAGCCGCATGTGCCGTTCCACTTCTCCAGCAAGTACGGCACGCGGCTCTACGCTGTGCCGCTTGATGTGACACCGCCAAGCGGCGGTTGGATCCAAGAGCGTGACTGGTGGTCCTCCCAACGCTCCGCCGACATGCCCGTGGCCGAGCAGAAGTTCGTGCCCATCGTCTCCACGCTCGAGTCCGTCGAGACACGCTTGCGGCTTGTCGACATCACCGCCACCGGCATGCAAGTGGCCGTCGTGGACGAGGATCGCACACACAACGGCTGGCTGGTCTTCAGCCTGCTGCTTGTCTTCAGCCTTGGCGTTGCCTTGCTGCTGTGGCTGTGGCGCAAGAAGCGTGGACAGCATGCTTGAAGGGCTGGCTTGCACACTGGCGCTGGAGGTCCCCGCAGCCGGTCGCAGCGGGTGGTTGCCTGTGCTGTGTGCCAACTTGGTGTCGTACCCGCTGGCCTGGACCATCTATGGTCTCGCTCCTTGTGATCTGCAGGGCACATGGCTGGCTGTGGAGTCAGGTGTCGTGTGTCTGGAGGCGGGTCTCTTGAGCATGTGTGCGCCCTGGCCTGTCTGGCGTTGTGCTCTGTATGTGTTGCTTGCGAATGCAGCCAGTGCCGGTCTCGCGTTGATCTTGCACGCTGATTCATAGGTCGTCGGTGTGTAGGATCGGCGCGTCATGCTGACCGCACTGCTGTACACCGCTCTTCTCTCGATCCAAGCACCCGCCGCCGCGCCTGCACCGACGACGCAAGGGTGGAAGCAACCATCCGCTGATGTGGTGCGCATGCTGGATGCGGCGCCCACGCCTCAATTGGAGGTCGCACCGAACGGCTTAACGGTGTTGGTGGTGGAGCGCGCTGCGATGCCGCCGTTGAGCGAGCTAGCGCGTCCGTGGCTAGGCCTTGCAGGCATGCGCATCGACCCCGCGCGGCATGCGCCCCAAGAAGCTGGAGGCATCACAGGCCTGAGCGTGCGGACGTTGGCCTCGAATGAAGCGCGCCGCGTGTCCCTGCCGGAGGGGGCAACGGTCGGCGGCCTGAGTTGGGCGCCGAACTCGGCGCATGTGGCAGTGTCCATGGTGTTTGACGACCGTGTCGAGCTATGGCTCTTGGATCCGGCGACCGCTTCCCTGCGGCGTTTGGCGGGCCCTTTGCAGTCGTGTTTGGGGGCGGCCTATACGTGGTGGAGCGGTAGCGAGCGCTTACTCGTCAAGTTGGTGCCAGAGTCGATGCGCAACGCGCCTGTGTTGCCCGCGGTGCCTTCTGGTCCCGCTGTGCAGGAGTCCAGTGGCAAGAAGACGGCGCTCCGCACGTACCAAGACTTGCTCAAGGACACGCGCGACGAGCGTTTGTTTGAGCACTACGCCACCGCGCAACTGGCCGAGGTCAAGCTAGATGGCTCTGTCAAATTGCTTGGACAGCCGGCTTTGTGGGCGGATGCCGATCCGTCACCCGATGGCGAGTGGATCCTTGCCACGCGGCTTGCCAAGCCGTTCAGCTATGTGCTGCCTGCGAGCCTCTTCCCGCAGGTGGTCGAGATGTTGCGCGCCGATGGAACCTCCGCCTACATCGTGCGTGAAATGGGCTTAGGCGATGACATTCCGCCCGAGGGTGTGCGCACTGGGCCGCGCGATCACCAATGGCAACAAAGCGCCGATGCCACCTTGTGGTGGGTCGAAGCGCAAGACAACGGGGATCCGCGCAAGCGCAGCCCTGTGCGCGATCACTGGAAGTCGCTGCCCGCTCCGTTCACGGCCCAGCCCGCCACGCGGTTGCTGCTGGAGCAGCGCGCACAAGGTCTCGTGTGGGCCGAGGATGGCGATCAAGTGTTGGTGCGCGAGTATGACCGCGATCGTCGCTGGCGTCGTTCCAATATCTACGCGTTGCAAACGATGGGCATGACGCTCGTCGAAGATCGCAGCATCAACGATCGTTACGGCGACCTGGGTGAGTTCGTCATGCGCATGGACGAGCGTGGCGCGCGCACGATGCGCCAAGACGGTCCTTGGTTCTATCGTCGCGGCACGGGAGCCACGCCCGAGGGCGCGCGTCCGTTCTTGGATCGCGTGCAGCCGATCGAAGGCCTAAGCGAGCGCTTGTGGCAGTG
>CAIKQM010000106.1 GCA_903829565.1 uncultured Planctomycetota bacterium | reverse complement strand
TGCCGAGTTCGGTGCAAGCCGTATCGATCGCGGTGCCCACGGTGGCCCATGAAGCGGTTGCCGTGCCGCTGTTGTCGCGCGGCGTGCACTGCTTGGTCGAGAAGCCCTTGGCCGCCAACTTAGGCGAGGCCGATCGCATGCTGGCGGCCGCGGCTAGTGGGGGAGCACTCCTGTCCGTCGGGCACGTCGAGCGCTTTCAGCCCGCGTTGCGCGCGGTCAAGGCGCGCGGCTTCCGTCCGCGCTTTGTGGAGTGCAGTCGCCTCGCACCCTTCTCGGGTCGCAGTCGCGACATCGGTGTGGTGCACGACCTGATGATCCACGATCTCGACCTCGTGCTGGATCTCGTGGGGGCTCCGGTGCGCTCGGTGGATGCGGTCGGTGGATCCATCCTCACCCAGCATGAAGATGTGGCCTCGGTGCGCATCGTGTTCGAGAACGGCGCACGCGCCAACATCACGGCTTCGCGCGCGAGTCTGCAGCCGGTGCGCAAGCTGCGCATGTTCTCGGGCGAGGGCTACGCAAGCCTCGACTTTGGCAAGAACTATGGCCTGGTCATCACGCCCGGCCCCGAGTGGGAGAGTGGCCGGGTCGATCTGCGCACCATGGATGCGGCCTCCATCGCCCAACGCCAAGAGTGGATCGCCACGCGCGTGCTAGCTCTGCAAGAGCTCGACCTCACGGGGCATGAACGCCCGCTGCAGGCCGAGATCGACTCCTTCCTTGTGGCGGCCCAGACCGGCGCAGAAGCCGAGGTCACGGGCGAAGACGGCCGCGCCGCATTGGAGTTGGCTGACCGCATCGTTGCGGACATCCGCGCCCAAGGTTGGTAGGACCGCGCACGGTGTTGGTAGAACAGTCGGCCTCATGGCCGCCTATGAACGCTTCGCGCCGCTGCCGGACTCGGCGGCAGTACGCCCTGCCGCATTAGAAGAGCAACTCGTCGCCCAGTGGCGTGAGGAGCGCGTATTCGAAGCGCTGCAAGCGGCGCGCAAGGATGCTCCGCGCTTCGTGTTCTGGGAAGGACCGCCTACTGCCAACGGCAAGCCGGGCATTCACCATGTGTTCGCGCGCACCATCAAGGACGCCGTGTGTCGCTTCCGCACGATGGAAGGCAAGTATGTCGTGCGCAAGGCCGGCTGGGACACGCACGGCTTGCCCGTCGAGCTCGGCGTCGAGAAAGAGCTGGGCATCAGCGGCAAACCGCAGATCGAGGCCTATGGCGTCGCCCAGTTCAACGCGCGCTGCCGCGAGTCGGTCTGGCGTTACAAGCAAGACTGGGAGCAACTGTCGGAACGCATCGGCTACTGGCTCGACTATGCCGATCCGTATGTGACCTACGACGATGCGTATGTCGAAAGCGTGTGGAATCTGCTCGCGCGCTTTCACAAGGCAGGCATGGCCTACCGCGGCAAGCGTGTGTTGCCGTACTGCGGCCGTTGCGGCACAGGCTTGTCGTCGCACGAGCTGGGCCAACCCGGCGTGTACCGCGATGTGCTCGATCCGAGCGTGCATGTGCGCTTCCAAGTCGTAGGCGGCGCGCATGGTGAGTCACTCTTGGCGTGGACGACCACGCCGTGGACGTTGCCCTCCAACATTGCGCTCGCCGTGCATCCGGACCAGCCGTATGTGCTCGCGCGTGTGGCCTTGCCCGTGGCCAAAGGTGCGGAAAAGGGCTCAGCCGGCAGCGAAGTGGTGTGGATCGCGCAAGCGCGCGCACAAGCGGTGCTGGGCGAGCACGAGGTTCTGGACGTCAAGCCGGGCAAGGCCCTTGCCGGCTTGCGCTACCAGCCGTTGTTCAGCGCGGATGTGCCGTTCGTCGAGCCTGGTGCGTGGACACCCGATCCCCAAGGTCTGCACGCCGTCTACACGGCCGAGTACGTCACGATGGAGGACGGCACCGGCATCGTGCACCAAGCTGCAGCCTATGGTGTCGATGACTGGGAAGTCGCGCGCAAGCATCGTCTGCCGATCAAGCAGGCCGTAGGTGCCGAAGGTCGGCTGGTGTGTGCCGTCGGCGGAGTCGCACAAGGCACCTTCTTCAAGGAGGCCGATGAGGGCTTGACCGAGGACCTCAAGCGTCGCGGCTTGCTGTTCCGCAAGGCCAAGGATCCGCACAGCTATCCGCATTGCTGGCGCTGTGACACGCCGCTCTTCTACTACGCCGTGCCGGCGTGGTACTTGCGCACCAGCGCCATGAAAGAGCGCATGATCGAGCTCAACAAGCAGGTGCGCTGGATTCCGCCCGAGATTGGCAGCGGTCGCTTTGGCGAGTGGCTTGAGAACAACATCGACTGGAACATCTCGCGCGATCGTTACTGGGGCACGCCGTTGCCGTTCTGGGTATGTGATGGCTGCGGTGCCGAAGAGGCTATCGGCAGCCGCGCCGAGCTGGAGGCCAAGGCGGGTGGGCTGTCCAGTACTTTTGACTTCCACAAGCCGTCGATCGATGAGCCGCACTGGCCTTGTGCTCAGTGCGGTCACACCATGCGTCGCACCAAGAGTGTGCTCGACTGTTGGTTCGACTCGGGTGCGATGCCCTACGCTCAATGGCACTGGCCTTTCGGTGCCGGGCGCGCGCAAGCGGAGGCTCAATTCCCCGCGGATTTCATCGCCGAAGGCCTCGACCAAACACGCGGCTGGTTCTACACGCTGCACGCCATCGGGACCTTTGTGCAATCGCTGCCTGATGCGAACTTTCCGCAAGGACCTGTCTACAAGACTTGCGTCGTCAACGGCCTGATCCTCGACAAGGATGGGGTCAAGATGAGCAAGCGCTTGGGCAACATCGTCGATCCGTGGGCCGCGGTCGGCGAGCACGGTGCTGATGCCGTGCGCTGGTACTTGTTGTCGTCGGGCGCCACGCACCTGCCCAAGCGCTTTGATCCCGCCGGCATCCTCGAGGTGCGGCGCAAGTTCTTCGGCACGCTGATCAACTCGTGGAAGTTCTTCGCGGACTACGCGCGCTTGGGCCAAGGCTTTGATCCCGCGCGTTCTTCGCCGGTGGCTGCGCGCCCCGAGATTGATCGTTGGCTGGTGTCGCGCACGCAGTCGACGATCGTCGATGTGCGCGCCAAGTTGGCTGACTACGATCTCGCTGGCGCCTGTCGTGCCTTGGAGCAGTTCGTCGTCGACGAAATCTCCAACTGGTACATCCGCCGCAACCGCACGCGCTTCTGGAAGGGTGAGTGGACTGCGGATCGTGATGCCTGCTTCCACACCTTGCATGCTGCACTGGAGGCCGTGGCGCTGTTGATGGCGCCGCTCGCGCCCTTCATGGCCGAGTCGATCTGGCTGCGACTGACCCCCAACACGGGATCGGTGCACGCCCAGTTGTTGCCGCAAGCACAACCGGCCTTGATCGATCGTGCGCTCGAAGACTCGATGCAGCTGGTGGTGCGTTTGGTCGAGATGGGCCGTGCCTTGCGCGAACGCGCCAAGCGCGGCATTCGTCAGCCGTTGCGTGCCGTGCATGTGCGCGCGTCGGATGAGTCCGCGCTCGCGTTGTTGCGCACGGGCTTTGCGTCCGAGCAGATCCTCGCTGAGTTGAACATCAAAGCCTTCGGCAGCTTGGCCACCGATGATGGCGGCGTGTGCCGGTTGAAGGCCAAGGCCAACTTCCGCGTGCTGGGCAAAAAGGTCGGCGGCTTGATGAAAGCGGTTGCCGCGGCGATCGACACACTCGCGCCCGAGAGCGTGGCGCAGTTGCGCGCAGGCCACACACTCAGCCTGCAGGTCGAGGGCCAACGCGTGGAGCTCGCGCCCGAGGATGTGGACATCAAGGTCGAAACGAGCGGCGATCTCGATGTAGAGACCGATGGCCGTCTTGTCGTGTGGATCGATGCACAGCTCGACGAGGAGCTGCTTGCCGAAGGCTGGGCGCGCGAAGTCGTGTCGCGCATCAACGCCTTGCGCAAGGACGCCGGGCTCGAGGTCGAAGACCGCATCGCGCTCTACGTGCAGGCCAGCGGTGAACGCTTGGCCGCCGCCATGTCCAAGCACGCCGAGTTGTTGCGCAGCGAGACGATGGCGACGCAGCTAGTGCTCGGCAGTCCGGCGCCGTCGACCTTCGCGCAAGCCACGCACGATCTGGGCGCAGAGGGCAGCGTCACCTTAGCTCTGCAGAAGACCTGACACGCCAAGTGGCGCATTGTTACGGCTCCTCCCGCAGGCTAGGCTCGGCTTGCGGGAGTTACTGGTCTTCTCGTGTACCTGTTCCGACCCCCGGAGCCGAACAACCATACCCACGGGCCCAATACGGCTGACGCGGCAACCCCGCGTTGTGTTCGGGCCCCCCTGGAACCTTATGAGGTTCCGGGATCCGAACGGGCACGGTCTGGCTGGGGCTCCCGCACCCCCATTTCACCGCCACCCTGATGCGAGCACCGTGACGCGCTCTATGCGAGACCAGTCCAGCCCCCTTCAACGTACTCTGCCGTCTTTCCTGTTGTCCGCGGTCGCCTTGGCCGCGGCGGGCTGTAGCCCGGACGAAGCTGCAGCCGCCGGCAACGAGGCCAGCGGTACGGTTTCCGCGGCGGATGCAGCACCGGGCGCGATGCTGACCCCCGAGGAGCTGCGCAGCTTGCGCACAGACGAAACGCCCGCGGTTCCGGTGACCGAAGCACCGGCCACGCCTGCCCAACCTGTGGCCAAAGAGCAGGCGCCCGCTCCTTGTGAAGACGCGGCGCAGCCCGCTGCCGCGCCAGCTAAGGACAGCGCGGCGGCCGCTAGCCCCGCGGATGAGCTGGTCGCGTTGGCCAAAGAGCTCGCTCTGCGCCCAGAGGGCCTCGAGTCGTGGCTCGCGGCTCACCCGAATGCTGCCGTGGGTGCGCGCCGGGATCTCGTGCTCGGGCTGGCCGCCGGCGTGCGCGGGGAAACGCAGCGTGCCGTCGCGCTGCTCACGCAGGTCGAGGGGCGCCCCGAGATCAAGGTCGCGGAGGCCACGGCCTTGCGCCGCTTGGGTGAAGGCCCGCAGGCCCTTGCCGTCGCCGCCTCGGCCGCAGATGCCGAACCGCCCTTGGTCGTGGGCGCCGCGCTCGGAGCCACGGTGCGCCGTGCGCGTGAGGCCGGTCGCTCGGGCAAGCTAGCTGAGGCTGCGGGACTGTGGACCGAGGCGCTCGAGCTGCAGCTGCGGGCGCCGTGGCATTTGGATTTGGCCGAGGTGGACGCCTGGGCGCGTGCGCTGGCCGAGGTGCAGGCCAAGCGCCGCTGGAATCCCCAAGGCGGCTGGCCGGCTCAGGACATCACCGTGGCAGCCGGGGACAGCTTGATCTCCATGCGCAAGAAGGCGCTGGAAACAGATCCCCAGCTGTTGGTGTGCACCGGTCAGATCGCGCGGGCCAACGGGCTGAAGAACGAGCGCATCCATCCCGGCCAGAAGCTGCGTGTGCCCAAGGATCGCGCACGCGTGGTCGTGGATTTGAGTGCGCACTTGGTCCTGTACTACATGGGCGAGGAGCTGACCGCGTTCTGGCCGTGTGGCGTAGGGGCCCAGAACTCGCCTACGAAGGCTGGGGGCTACACGGTGGGGGAGAAGACCCGCGAGCCGATGTGGTTCCGCCCTGGGGCGGCGCCGGTTCCGTACGGGGATCCTATGAACCCGCTGGGTACGCGCTGGATCGAATGGATTGATGAGCAGGGGCGCTCCTCGGGCTTTGGATTCCACGGCACGAACGAGCCGCAGAGCATCGGGCGCGACGGGTCGCAGGGCTGTATCCGCATGCGCGATGCGGATGTCGAGGAGCTGTTCGAGATTGCGCCCAAGGGCGCGAAGATCGAAGTGCGCCGCTAGCTAGGTTTGCTGGTTGCGTGTGGTGCGGGGCTGGTTTTCTACGGGAAATCAGCCCCGCGCTGTTGGTGGTGTCGTGTTTGCTTGACTGCATGATTTGTAGATCTTGCGTGATCATGATTGCGCGTGATCAATGAAGTGCGGGGCTGGCGTCTCGTCAGGTTGGGGCGCATGGGAAGCTTCCGCTCGTGCGGCTGGGCGGGCTAGTCGGGGAGGAGTGGGGCTTTGGGGCCTGCCCCGCCCCAGGCTGCGAAAGTCCAAAAAGGGCTACAGGAGCGCCCGTAAAGGGCCGACAAAGGGCCCTCACGATGAAAATGCCTCGGCTGCTACCCCTCGCGATGGCCTCCTAGGGCCTTGTGGGGGCTGGATGCGGTCAAAGGGCTAGGTTCTAAGTCTCTGCTGCGCAGTGGCTTATGGTGGCTGGCCAGAAGTTGAGCGGAAAAACCCAAGCAGGGCATTGAAGTCCTGCCGCCCGCCACTAATATCTCGCCTCCCAACAACGCGAGAGCGACAGCGACGAAGTGAGCGACGGACGACGAAAACCGAAAGGTGACGAGGTCCTGAGCGAGCAAGACGCAGCGCACGAGCGGGGTTGACGGCCGGACGCGAGGCCGGCGGGCGCGACAGCGACCGCAGTGACGCGTGCTCTTTGAAAACAAGGGTGGCCCTTGAAACCGTGCGAGCAATAATAGGGTTGGCGACCAGCACTTGAGGGTGCGGCGCAACCCGACTCCAAATGAAGACAGAAAAAACTCAATGAAGGGTTTGATTCTGGCTCAGAACGAACGTTAGCGGTGTGACTTAGGCATGCAAGTCGTACGTGAAAGTCGCAAGACGAGTAAAGTGGCGAAAGGGTGCGTAACACGTAACCAATCTACCCCTAGGATCGGGATAACAGCTGGAAACGGCTGGTAAGACCGAATGGTCCGCCCGGAAGGCATCTTCTGGTCGGTAAACGGTGGCGAAAGCTGCTGCCCAGGGAGGAGGTTGCGGGCTATCAGCTAGTTGGTGGGGTAACGGCCTACCAAGGCGATGACGGCTACCGGGTCTGAGAGGACGGACCGGCACACTGGGACTGAGACACTGCCCAGACTCCTACGGGAGGCTGCAGTCGTGAATCTTCCGCAATGGACGAAAGTCTGACGGAGCGACACCGCGTGCAGGATGAAGGCCTTCGGGTTGTAAACTGCTGTCAGGTTCTAGGAACGGCCTCATGTGAACAGCATGAGGATTGACCAAGACCAAAGGAAGCAACGGCTAACTCTGTGCCAGCAGCCGCGGTAAGACAGAGGTTGCAAACGTTGTTCGGAATTACTGGGCATAAAGAGCACGTAGGCGGTCGACTAAGTCGGATGTGAAATGCTCGGGCTCAACCCGAGAACTGCATTCGATACTGGTTGGCTAGAGATCGGTAGGGGTGAGTGGAACTCTAGGTGGAGCGGTGAAATGCGTAGATATCTGGAGGAACACCGGTGGCGAAAGCGACTCACTGGACCGACACTGACGCTGAGGTGCGAAAGCTAGGGTAGCAAACGGGATTAGATACCCCGGTAGTCCTAGCCGTAAACGATGAGCACTAGTCTGAGGGACTCTCACAGTTTCTCGGACGTAGCGAAAGTGTTAAGTGCTCCGCCTGGGGAGTATGGTCGCAAGGCTGAAACTCAAAGGAATTGACGGGGGCTCACACAAGCGGTGGAGGATGTGGCTTAATTCGAGGCTACGCGAAGAACCTTATCCTAGTCTTGACATGCTTAGGAACCTGACTGAAAGGTTGGGGTGCCCGAAAGGGAGCCTTTGCACAGGTGCTGCATGGCTGTCGTCAGCTCGTGTCGTGAGATGTCGGGTTAAGTCCCTTAACGAGCGAAACCCTTGCCACTAGTTACCAGCGGGTAAAGCCGGGCACTTGAGTGGGACTGCCGTTGTCAAAACGGAGGAAGGTGGGGACGACGTCAAGTCATCATGGCCCTTACGCCTGGGGCTACACACGTGCTACAATGGTCGGTACAGAGGGAAGCAGAGCTGCAACGTGAAGCGGCCCCCAGACAGCCGACCCCAGTTCGGATTGCAGGCTGCAACTCGCCTGCATGAAGTTGGAAT
>CAIKQM010000105.1 GCA_903829565.1 uncultured Planctomycetota bacterium | reverse complement strand
TGTCCGTGTCGATGTCTGCCACGCCGCAACCACACGTGCCAGGCGAAGTCTTCGCCGCATCGTTCGGGCAGCCGTCGTTGCAGTCTGCAACACCGTCACCGTCTGCATCAGTTTCGGCCACACCGCAACCACATGCACCAGCGTTGGTCTTCAGCGGATCGTTCGGGCAGCCATCGACGCAGTCGAGTGTGCCGTCGTTGTCCGTATCGATCTCCGCCACGCCACAGCCACATGCGCCAGGCGAAGTCTTCGCCGCATCGTTCGGGCAGCCGTCGTTGCAGTCGAGCGTGCCATCGCCATCGTTGTCGATGTCCGGCGCGCCGCAGCCACACGCACCGGGTGCCGTCTTTTGCGGGTCATTCGGGCAACCATCGAGGCAGTCCAGCACTCCGTCACCGTCGCCATCGGCGGTCGTCTCGGCTGTGCCGCAACCACAAGCTCCGGGCGCAACCTTGAGCGGGTCGTTCGGGCAACCATCGTTGCAGTCTGCGACGCCGTCACCGTCCGCGTCCCCTGTCTCAGGAGTACCGCAACCACAGGCACCCGCCTCAGACTTCAGCGGGTCGTTGGGGCAACCGTCAAGGCAATCGGACACGCCATCGCCATCCGTATCCGTGTCGGCTACACCACAGCCACATGTGCCGGGTGCCGTCTTGGCTGCATCGTTGGGGCAACCGTCGTTGCAGTCGGCAACGCCGTCGCCATCTGCATCCGTGTCCGCCACACCGCAACCGCACACACCGACGCTGGTCTTCAGCGGATCGTTCGGGCAGCCGTCAAAGCAATCGGACACACCGTCGCCGTCCGTGTCTGCACTGTCGACGACTCCGCAACCACACGCACCAGGCGCGACCTTAAGCGGGTCATTGGGGCAGCCGTCATTGCAGTCGGCCACACCATCGCCATCCGTGTCGCCGGTCTCGGCGACACCGCAGCCACACGCACCGGGCGCGACTTTGGCCGCGTCATTCGGGCAGCCATCGAAGCAATCGAGCACGCCATCGCCGTCGCTGTCGCCGCTCTCCGGCACGCCACAGCCACAGGCTCCAGCGATCGTCTTGGCTGGATCGAGCGGGCAGCCATCCAAGCAATTGGGTGTGCCATCCAAGTCGCTGTCGGTATCGAGCACGCCGCAGCCGCACACACCAGGCGCAGTCTTGAGCGGATCATTGGGGCAACCGTCAGCGCAGTCGGGTGTGCCATCGAGGTCGCTGTCGCCTTCGACCGCGCCACAACCGCACGCACCGGGCGCCGTCTTGAGCGGATCGTTCGGGCAACCATCGAGACAGTCGGCAACGCCGTCCAAGTCGCTGTCGCCTGTATCGACGACACCGCAACCACACGTACCCGGAGTCGTCTTCGTGGGATCCGTGGGGCAGCCATCATTGCAATCGAGCACGCCGTCCAAGTCGCTGTCGAGGTCAGCCACACCACAACCACACACACCAGGTGCGGTCTTCAGCGGGTCGTTCGGGCAACCATCGAGACAGTCAATCGTGCCGTCGAGGTCCGTGTCGAGCGGCCCCCACGCCAAGGTGTACGCGGCTCCACCGCTCGGTTGCATCGCCGCCGTACCGGAGGTCGCGACGCGCACGAGATAGGTCGTGCTGCCAGCAAGCGTGATCGCAACGGAAGAACCCGGTGCACAGCCAGCGAACCCGTCGTCATTGCAGCCGCCGACCACCATCGCACCGACGTTGCCCGCAGGACAGGTCGTGTGCACCGACACGACGGTGTCCGCAGCTCCACAAGTGGAGAGCGTGTACACACCACCGCAAGCTCCGGTCGTCAGGCGGTACCACGTGTCAAAATGCGTGTACTCGACGGCACAAGCGGCCACGAGTTCCGAGGTCATGTTGTAGACCTCAGCCGTCGCACCAGCGTTCGTTGCGAGGATCGAGCCTGCGTCCGCGCCGAGATTCAGCGCTGTTGCACACTGGTCGTTCAGCGGCGTGGGATCAGCAGAGATGTTGAGTACATACGCGCCAGTGGTCTGCAGGAACCCGCTGACGAGGACGTAGTAGGTCTCACCAGCTGTGGCAACAAAGGCCACCTTGGAGCGGAACTGACGGTTGAGGTCATCGTTCGCCGTCACACACGACAACGCACCGCAAGCACCACGATAGACATGCAGCTTGGTGTCAAAGTCCGCAGTCGCAGTATCGATGTACACCGTCTGCGTGCTGGCACTGGTGAAGCGGTACCACGCACCAGGACCCGTCACATCAAAGGTGCCGCCGCCCTCGAGAGCGCCTGGGCCGATGCAGGCAGGCAGTACGACCTCGGGGAGGAAGCCAACAGTCGAGCCGGCCGTCGCGGACGGAATCGCAACCACAAGTGCATCCGCACACACATCCCCTTGCGGAGTGGTCGTGGCGCGAATGCGATAGTCACCGACAGCACCCTGCTTGCCGCCCAAGCGCACGCGGTACGAACCCGCGGGCAACGAAGGCACCGCAACCACGGCAGCGGTGCCTACTGCATCGTCGTTGCAGGCCAACAACGTGCCGTCACAAGTGTCGTACAGCTCGACGACTGTGTCGTAGGTCGACGCTTGCGTGTCGATGGCAATCGAACCAGTTGCAGCAGTCGTGAGTTGGAACCACACATCCGCACCAAGTGCGGCACACGCACCTGCGCTGCCTTCGGAAGCGGCAAAGCTCGTGTTGCCGGCGACAACGGTTCCGCCAAGCGGCAGGACACGCGGCGTGGAGCAGGTGTCATTGATCGGCGGACCGCCCAGTTGCACATCCAACGTGTAGTGCACACCGCTGCCCGAAGGCGCGTAGCCACCAAAGACGGCTCCACCACCGGCGCCGGTAGGCAACACGCGCAGTGCATACCACGCGCCAGCAGTCACGCCGGCACTTAGAGTAGCGCTCGCGCCGCGTGCAGCAGTCGCCGACTGCATCACGACAGCCGACTGCGCCGCGCAGTTGCCGAGCGCGTCGAGCGCACGCAGCTCCAACACGCACTCGCCTTGCGAGCGGACGGTCGCCTGCAACACATCCGAGGACAGCGCCTGGAAGCGGTACCAGTCCGTGTCGCGCACGACTGTGTAGTGACGAGCGGTGCCACGCACTCGCGTCGCCGGATAGGAGGCAGCGATGCTGGCAAAGCGACCGGTGTTGGCATCACAACCGTTGTCTTGCTCGGGACCGAAGGCGCTTTCGCCTTCCACGATGGAGGCACTGGCGAGGTCGATCGAGACCGGCAGGGCCGGCACAGCGCCGCTACACGTGGCTCCATCCGCCACAGTGAGGGTGTAGGTCGCCGTGGAAGCAGAAGCCGAGAAGGCCGACACCCACGCGTAGTACAGAGTGCCCGCAACAGAGCAGAAGGTGGCACGCGAGTTCGCGCCCGCTCCGCAGCCCACGGTGTCGTCCGCCACGGCAACCACCGTCAAGGCATCCGGAGTACCGCCCAAAACCTGCAAAACACTGTCGAAAGCCGGCAAGCTCGCACAGGTGTCTACGGTCATCGTGTTGCCAGTACCCACGAAGGAGTACCACTGACCACGACGCGCCGTCATCGCAACGTTGGCCAGCGACGATCCGGTGATGCCCGTTTGCGTGATGGCGTTGTACTCGGG
>CAIKQM010000104.1 GCA_903829565.1 uncultured Planctomycetota bacterium | reverse complement strand
TACGCTTGCGGCGAGCGATCCGCTTCAAAGGCCGCGTAGTCCTCGGGATTCGGCGGCAAGCCCGTCAAATCCAGTGTCACACGCCGCAGCCACGTGCGCTTGTCAGCATCCTGCACCGGCCGCACGCCTTTGGCTTCCATCGCCGCGTACAGAAAGCGGTCGATGGGATTCGGTGACCACTTGGACTCCTTGGCTTGCGGAGGTTCGGTGCTCTGTAGCGGCTGGAAAGCCCAGTGGTCGCGACGCGCAGCTTCGTAGTCGTACTCGATCTTGTAGCTTTGCATGGCGGGCTCGGCTTCCGCCGGAGCAGACGGCCACGGCGCACCCATGCGCACCCAATCCTCCAAGATCTTGATCTGCTCCTCGGGCAGCTTCTGCTTGGGCGGCATGGCGTAGTCTTCATCGCCATAACGCACGGCTTTGATCAACAAGCTGCCTTCGACATCACCGGGCACCAATGCGGGCCCCGAAGGACCACCTGTCAAAAGTGCTTGACGGCTGTCCGCGCGGAAACTTCCCTTGACACGGCCTTGGTCCGGGTTGTGGCACTCAAAGCAGTTCTGCGCCAACACGGGGCGCACCTTGCTTTCAAAGAACTCGAGCTGCTCGGCCGTCGCCGTGTTCGCGACCTCAGGCACCGTCGGCGCAGCCTCTGCAGAGGGTTGAAAGTCAGCCTCCGTCAGATAGCCATCGCGGTTCTTGTCGAGGCGGCGGAACACCGCCGGCGCACGCGTGTATTCGGCGCGGCTGATGCGCCCATCCAAATCGACATCAAAGCGTTGGCGCAAACCACGCCACACTTGCAGCGGGTCGCGTTCCTGCGCTGCGGCCAAGCCGACGGCCAACCCGGCAGCGCAGCCCCCCACCAACACAATCTTCGTGATCCACTTCATGGTGTCCGTTCCTGAACATCGTAAAGCATGGCCAGTTCCGCAGATTCCGGCCGCTGCGCGTATTATGTCAGGGATGACCCTGGACGCAGCAGTCGAACCTGCAGACCACGGCCTCTCCATGCGGCGGCTCCAGGTCGCCGATCGGTGGCTGGGGGCGGCCATGTTTGCCCTGTTGCAGCCGTGGCGCTGGTGGCGTGTCCTGCGCGGCACACAGCGCAACAACGGCGATGTGTTGCTGCTCAAGTTCTGGGGTATCGGCTCGCTGCAGTTGCTGACACCCGCCGTAGCTGCTTTGCGGCGGCGGCATCCCACGCAGCGGCTGGTGTTCCTCACCTTGGCCGAAAACGAGGCCTTTGCGCGCGCTTTGGGGGTCTTTGACGAGGTCCGGACCTTGGATGTCAAGGTCAGCAGCGGCCCGGTCGGCTGGACGCGCTTGGTCTGGCGCATTCTGCGCTTGGTGCGCCAACTGCGGGCTGCGCGCTACGCCAGCGTCTATGACTTTGAGTTCTTCACGCGCTTTTCAGCCTTCGTCACGCTCGTCTGTGGAGCCCCGGATTCGCACGGGTTTTCGGCCCCTGGAGTCTGGCGCGGCGGCTTTCACCAGCGCACCACGCCTTTCAACCGCTACTGGCATGTGGCGCGCAACTTCCGCGCCCTGGCAGGCGGCGAGACCGGCTCCGACGTACGCATCGAAGAGGTCGCGCCTTGTCCGATCGATGATGCGGCACGCCAGCGCTTGCAGGTTCGGCTCGAGACGGCACTCGTGTCCAGTCCGCTTGTCGTGGTGAACGCCAATGCTGGGCGTCTGTCGCTCGAGCGACGCTGGCCGGCCGCGCGCTTTGCCGAGCTGGCCCGGCGTTTGGCCGACGAGGACGGGGCTACGGTTGTGCTGATTGGCGCTCCCTCGGAACGCAACTATGTAGCCGCAGTGCGCGCCTTGATCGGTGAAGTGCGCCACGGGTGCGTCCTCGATTGGAGCGGTGCGCTGCCGTTTGATGAGTTCCTGGCCTTGCTGGCGCAGGCGGATGCCGTGGTCTCCAACGACTCGGGCCCCATGCACTTGGCGGCGGGGATGGGCACGCCCACGATCGGCCTGTTCGGTCCGGAAACACCGGTGTTGTACGGACCTTTGGGCCCCCGCGCCCACGCCTTGTGGAAACCGGTGGTGTGCAGCCCCTGCATCAACGTCCACAACAACAAGCAAGTCACCTGCTGGCGCGGCACGCCAGAATGCTTGACAGGCATCAGCAGCGACGAAGTCCTCGCCGAGACGCGCGTGCTGCTGGCCGGAGGCGTGTTGCAACCGGCCATTGCCTTGCCGCGCCGCAGCGGGTTGCGTGTGCTACCCGGTCACCGAGTCAGCGCGCTGTGAAGGTACTCCTGCTCAATCCCCCGGGGACGCGCACCTACATCCGCGACTACTTTTGTTCCAAGACCACCAAGTCGAACTACTTGTTCCATCCCATCGACTTGGTGGTGTTGTCCGGCACAATCGCAGCCCAGCACGAGGTGCAAGCCCTCGACTGCATCGCTGAGGAGCTGAGTCCTACCGAGGCGCAAGCGCGCATTGACGCCTTCGCTCCTGAAGCGATCGTGTCGTTGGTGGGGTCAGTCTCATGGCCCGAAGACACGGTCTTTCTTGCCGCACAAGCAGCCCACGGTCGCCGCATCGCCGCGATCGGCGATGTGCTGCATGAGCAGAGCGCGCAACGCCTAGCCGAACTGCCGTGGCTCGAGTGT
>CAIKQM010000103.1 GCA_903829565.1 uncultured Planctomycetota bacterium | reverse complement strand
GCCCGCCGTGTTGTGGTACAGACCACCGGGACCGAACTCGCCTACGGCATAGCCATGGCGCTGGCGCGCATCACGCAGACCCGAGTTGCGGCGTGCACCCGTTTGCGCGGCTTGGAAGCACTCCACCGGCGGGAACTCAGCCCAACGCTGGTGGGACCAACCGGGACCAGGCGGACGGCTGTCGCAGGGCGGCGTGTCCAGACTGCGGCCGAGCGTGGACTCGATCAGCGGCTGCCACGGGTTCATGTCCTGCTCGTTGGCCTCCACCGTGGGCGGCGGGTACAGCGGCTGCGCAAGGAACGCGTCCAAGTCCGTCCCGGAGGGACAGCTCACGCCGTTCTGAGGGCTGGGCAAAGGTGCGCAAGGCGCTACGGGCTCCGTAGGCATGGGGTCGACGCCGAATTCCTCGAACAGGAGGAGTTGCTGCGTGAACGGCTGCGCACCGAAGCGCGGACTGGGACGACCTCCTGACGGGATGCCATCGTTGCCATACACCGGTGTGGATGACACCAGAGGTGAGGCGAGGAGAACCGCGGCGAAGATCGCGGACTGGGGACGGACCTGCATGGACTACCTGGGGATGGGTAGTTTGTTAGGATCCACTTAGGTGTCGCTTAACACCTACTTAAGTAGACTCTAGGTGCCATATCCTACGCCCCTCCCATTTGGGCAATTGTAAGGACTAGGAAATTTTACCTACACGCGAGGGTTAGCTCCGCGCCAGACGTCCAGAAATGCCGCGGCGGAGCCGGACCTACATCCGACTCCGCCGCAGTCTCTCTCTCCTCTGTCAGGCTGCTTTACGCCCGAGGCGCAACAATCCCAACAGTCCCACACCCACGAGGGCCATTACGGCCGACCCAAGGTACGGCGTCGGCTTGGGCGCCTCAGGGCGCTCTTCCTCGGGGACTTCCTCGCGGCAGCAATCCGCTACCTCCTCGGCCTCCGGCTCGTCGCCGATGAGGCCGTCGGTCTTCTGGCAACACGAGGGCTTGGCCGCCTCCACGGGGGCTTCCTCAACCGGAACCTCGATCTCGGCCTCGTCGCCAATCAAACCGTCGGTCTTCTCGCAGCAACCGCCGCGCACCTCGACCTTGGCCTCGGCGGACTCCTCATGCGCGCTCGACGTATCCGCAATGGCCCAGTCGGCCTTTGCCAAGTCTTCTTTACGCTTCAACTCGGCCACATAGGCATCGCTCGTGCGATCGATGTACTCGATCACATCGCGCACCTCAGGCGGAGTCAGCTTCATGTTCGGCATCGGCAGCTCGCGCCACGCGTGGTACAGGTCCATCGCGATCGGATCCTTGAGCGCCAGCATCACATCGGGCTCCGTGATCCAACGCTCCAACCACTTGCGATCGCGACGATCCACCACACCGATCAGGTTCGGGCCTTGCTTGGGCAGACCGTCGTCCTGGCCGATCACATGGCAGGCACTGCAGCGCGTGCGGAAGATGTCCTCGCCGGCTTCATAGTTGCGCAAGATCGGCATCTCGACCTGCGCGTCCTTCTTCGGCGGCAGCTTCCAACCGCTGGCCTTGTTCGCCAGCTGCTCCGCGATCGCGTACGGATTGTCCATCGTCGAACGCTTGAGCCACACGCCCTTGGCTTGGTTGCCGATCATCATGTCGAGCGTGTGCTCCGACAGCGACTCTTCATTCGCACGCAACATGCCCATCTTCTTGCGCACGCTGCGAATGTCGTCCTTCTTGCCGGTCAGGAACAACCAACCAGGGCCGGCGCCAAAGCGCTTGGCGTACTCGGCCAGCACCTCGGGCGTGTCGACCTCAGGGTCCACCGAGATCGAATAGAAGAACACATCTTTGCCCATGCGCTCCTTGAGGACTTCGTAGACCTCGGCGAGCTTGGCGCTCGCCAGCGGACACGCATCCGGGCAGCTGGTGTAGATGAAGTTCACAAGGACGATCTTGTCCTTCATCATGTCGTCAAAGAAGCGCAGCGATTGCCCGTTGTGGGCCTTCAGCTCGCAGTTCGGGAAGTAGTCGGCACCCCAACGATCGCCTGACATCACGGGCGTGGCGGCGGGCGTGGAGGCCTTGGTGGTCTGCGCAGGCTTGCTGTCAAGCGCGCTGGACAAGCTGGCCGTGGCCAACATCGCACCGAAGAACAAGGAGAGTTGCGTGGAGAATCGCATGGGACTGGGGATTCGTCAGGTCTAGGACGGAGAGAGGAGACGTGTAGAGGAGAGAGCGCTCGGCGCCGCGTGCCCGATCGACACGCGGCGCCTTGCGCAGCAGCTATCAGGGCAAGCGTGTGAACGGCACACCCGGCAAGTCTGCGCCACCATCAACGCGCAGGCTGACCATCGTTGCGTTCAGCGGCGGGCGAGCGCCCGACACATTGCGCACCAAGAAGGTGCCATCGTCGGCCACCGTCGCTTCGCCGATGCGGCTGCCACCGCCCACGGCCGAACCGATGAAGGCCCGCACACGCGGACGACCGTTCGGGTTCGCCACGCGGCCGCGGATGCGCCAGCCGAGGGTCTCGGAGTACTCCGCAGCTTCGATGGTGATTTCACGGTGCAGGAACGGGCTCTCCGGACCGTTGCCGACACCCGTGCGGGCCAGCGGCAGCGAGTGCGAGGGCAAGTAGGTCGTTCCATCCCAACCCGGCATCGGCGTC
>CAIKQM010000102.1 GCA_903829565.1 uncultured Planctomycetota bacterium | reverse complement strand
TAGCCAAGCCTAGGCACGCGCGGCCAATGCCACCAAGGAGAGAATGTCGTCGAGGTTGTGCCGGAACACACCCTCCAAGCGATGCGGCCGCGCAGCCAGAAAATCGAACCATGCCGCAGGCGCAAAGCTCCCGGGCAAATCCCCGTGCCTCTGGACCGCACACAGTTCACGCTCCAGCGTGCGGAGCTTGCAATCGGCCCACTTGCCGCTGTGCGCGCGCCGCAAAGGCCAATACAAGTCCAAGTGCGGCACTTGCTCGAACGGCGGCTCGATGCCGTGCAGGCGCATCTTGTCTTGCAAACGATGACGATCAAACGACTTGCCAAAGAAGGTCACGACCATGCTGGCAGCGGCGATGCGCTCGGCGGTTTCGCGCAGCAAGTCCGCTTCGCGTGACGGGTGCTCGAGGAACCCTTGCCAGACTTCGAACTGCTCGCCCGCACCTACAAAGCGACCGAGCCCCACCATCCACACATAGGTACCTGCACCGCCTGCAAGTCCGCTGGTCTCGGTATCCAAGAACAACGCTTGGTGCAGATCGCAGTGCGCAATGCGCTCATCGCGCGCCAAGGCAGCCAAGTGCGCGGCTTGCGCCTGTTGCCATGAGGCCAGGGGCACCTCTCCATGCTGGTGTGCACCGGGCAGACGGGTGATACGCGCTTGTGTGCTGCCGCTGGACTCGATGCGTGCAGGAGGGCCGAAGGACAGCTCGCCGCGCGGTGCTACGGCTGGCGCGGGTGCGTTCCCCTCAGGCGCATTTCCCTCACCTGCGCGGCGCTTCAAGCGCTCATACGCGCTGAGAGGAGCGGCAGGTGCCGCTTCTGGGGCCTGCGGCTCGTCACGCCGCAAGCGCCGCAAACGCGCCCGCAAGTCGTCACTCATGACTTAGATCGTCCGGATTACCTGACACCAAGTCCGGGCCTTCGGCCATGTGACGCAACACCTTGCTTGCTGTTTGCTTGCCCAGCGGACCCACTTCTTCCCGCGGTCCTACACATCCGGGACAGCCGGAATCGCAGGGACAATGCGTCACCACCTCGAGCGCGGAGCGCACCAGGTCCCGCCAACTGCTGTACAGCGCTTCGGACAAGCCCACACCACCTTGCACAGCGTCGTAGAGATAGATCGTCGGGCATACAAAGTGCGGTGAGCGCACTTGCGCAGACAAACCCAAATCCGAAGGCGCACAACGCAACCACAAGGGCGCCACGCGCCGCAGGATCTCACCCACGCCGCGCCAAGCGGCGCCGCGATCGCCGCCGACAAGCCCCAGATCAGCAGCAGCGGCATCACTCAGCGTGAGCACAAAGCTCTCCGTATCTAACTCCTCGGCGGGCAGATGAATGTCTTCAGCGCCCACATTTTCACGCGTGTAGAAGCGGATCTTCTTGTACTGCGTCGCCAGACTCGTGACGTGCACCTCCCCGCGCCACGCTGACAAGTCTTCTTGACCGTCGGCACGCAGGCGAATCGCACGCTCTTCCAAGCGCAGCACGCGCAACGACACATCCACCTCAGCCTCGGTGAAGTAATCGCTGTCTACTTGGCGCAAGTACGCGCGTCGATTGTGGTAGTCGAACTGCTCGACCTTCCACGTCTCGCCCTCGACCTGGTAGATCGCGCCGTTGTGCACGGTGGTGATGGCGCTCGCGCGATCGATCTCACCAATCGCCTTCTTCGTGGCCGCATCCAAGATCAGCACATTGTCCGGATCCTGACCACCGAGCGAGACATCTTGCGCGGGGTAGGCATCCGCCATCCACCACCACGCATTGCCGCGCTTGAGCAACACCTTCGACTCTTCGGCCAAGTAGTCCAAGACACCCGCCGCATCCGGCACAGCACCGAACGCCGGATCCACCACCTCACCATCAGCCCCCGCGCGGAACGGCAGCTCGAAGGCCGCGCACTTCATCTGCTCGGACAACACCACCAAGTTGTCGGGGTCCAAGCCTAAGCGCTCCTTCGGCTTGCCAAACAACGAACCAGGGTGACGCGCAACCCACTGATCCACCGGATCGCTAGCCGCGACCTGCACCACCAAGCTCGGCTTCTTGCGTCGCCCCACGCGCCCCGCGCGTTGCCAGAACGAGGCCTGTGAACCTGGATACCCCACCATCACGCACACATCGAGCGCACCGATGTCGATGCCCAGCTCCAACGCATTCGTCGACACAACAACCTTGACCTTGCCCGTGCGCAAACCATCTTCAATCTCACGGCGCATCAACGGCAAGTAGCCACCGCGATAGCCACGGATCTCGTCAGGGTCGAGGCCCATGCGAGGCGCTTGCTCCTTGAGGTAGCGCACCAACACCTCCACCGCCGTGCGACGCCGGCAGAAGAAGATCGACTGGTGGTTGGGCCCGCACACCACTTGGGCCAGCTCACGCGCCTCTTCCAGCGCATTGGCGCGCAAGCCTGCCACCGGATTCACCATCGGCGGGTTGTAGACACCAAAGGTGCGTTCGCCCGAGGGTGAACCGTCCTCATCAACAAGCTCGACCTCACGGCCAATCAAGCGGCGCGCATGCTCTGCGCCTTCGCGCAAGGTGGCGGAACACAGCAAGAACTGCGGATTGCTGCCGTAGTGCCGCGCGATGCGCACCAACCGACGCAACACATTCGCCACCGAAGAACCAACCACGCCTGTCAACGTGTGCACTTCATCGATGACGATGTAGCGCAAGTCGCGAAACAACTCTGACCACATGGCGTGATTGGGCAAGATGCCTGCGAGCAACACCCC
>CAIKQM010000101.1 GCA_903829565.1 uncultured Planctomycetota bacterium | reverse complement strand
CTCAAGATCATCCGCCTGCGTGAGCAAACCGCTTTCGTTGTGCGTGACGACTTCTGCCACGCCACCGACAGCAGTCGAGACTACGGCCGTGCCGCAGGCCATGGCCTCAAGCGCGGACAGTCCAAAGGACTCATCCGAAGATGCCAGCGCGAACACATCCGCAGGTGACAAGAGCTCTGGCAGAGCATCGCGCTCGCCCAAGAACTGCACGCGCGGTCCCAAGCCAAGCTCACGCACGAGTGCTCGGCAGGCTCCGTGTTCGGGGCCGTCTCCCACGAGCACCAGTCGCGCATCGACTTGCTGTGCTGCAAGTGCGAAGGCGCGCACCAACCACGGCACGCGCTTCACTGCGCGGAAGTTGGACACATGCACCACCGTCGCTTGCGCGGCGCGCGGTGCACAAGTGGGTCGGAACACATCGATGTCGACGAAGTTGCGCACCACATCGATGCGGCAGGCGCGTGAGCCAAAGTCGCGACAGAACTGCTCGCGCGTGCGCTCTGCCAGGTTGCGAGAGACTGCGGTCACGGCATCGCTTTGCTCGAGCACGAACTGCGTCAACGGCGCATAGGACGGATCGCTACCGACCAGGGTGATGTCGGTGCCGTGCAAGGTGGTCACGAGTCGCGGCGCGCGCTTGTGACGGTCTGCGATGGCTGCTTGTCGCGCGAGGTACCCGGTAACCGCGTGCGGCAAGGCATAGTGGGCGTGCACGATGTCCAAGCTCTCGGCGCGGTGCACATCCAAGATCGAACTGACCAGAGCCAGATCGTGCGGCGTGGATGCGAACAAGGGATAGGGCAAGCCCTGCGCGACGTGCATTTGCACGGGCCCGCTGGCGCGTGCCAAGCGCGGCGGCACGTCATAGCTGAACAAGTGCACGGTGTGCCCGCGCTCCGCCAAGGACAGCGCCAGCTCGCTGGCGAGCACACCTGAACCTCCGTAGGTCGGGTGGCACAGTACGCCGACCTTGAGCGGTACGCCGGCGCGATCGTTCGGCGTAGGCGCGTGCGTCATGAGGCGTCAGGCAAAACGGACAGGATTTCGAAGGCATCCGGCGGCAGCGGCGGGATGTCAAGTGTGTTTGACGGACGTGGCGCAGCCGTGGTCGCCGGCGGCACAGGCTGCGGCGCGGCTTGGCTGGGGACCTTCTTGCGCGGGGGCGGCGGGCGCACAGCCTTGCGCGCTTCCTTCTTGGCTTGCGCTTCGGCGTCGAGAGGCGCCTTCGCTTGCGGATCGAACTTGGGCAAGCCCGCCAGCGCCGGCCATTGGCCTTCGCGTTCGATCAACTGTTGAGCGACGGCCATGTAGTCCTGCGCACCGCTCGAGTCGGCGGCGTAGGAGAAGATCGTCTTGCCGTAGGAGGGTGCTTCGGCGAGCTTGACGTTGCTGCGGATCGACACCGGCAGCACTTGGCCTTTGAAGTACGAACGAATCTCGTGCAGGACCTCGCGTGCGAGTCGTTTGCGCGAGTCGTACATGCAGGGCAGGATCCCGGTGATCGTCAGCTCGGGGTTGAGGCGCTTCTTGAGCAACTGCACGACTTCGACGAGCTTGCTCATGCCCTGCAAGGCGAGGAACTCGGTTTGCAGAGTGATCAACACTTCACCGGCCGAGGAGAGCGAGTTGATGGCCAAGAGACCAAGGCTTGGCGGGCAATCGAACAGCACATAGTCCGCGCCATCGCGACCTGTGCGCGCGCGTTCGCTGTCGTTCCATTCGGTCAACGCATCGCGCAAGACGAACTCGCGGCCCATCGCGCTGGCCAGTTCGAGCTCGGCGCCTGACAAGTCAATGTTGGCGGGCAAGAGCCGCAGGTTGGGGATCGCTGTGGGTACG
>CAIKQM010000100.1 GCA_903829565.1 uncultured Planctomycetota bacterium | reverse complement strand
GGCTTCCGCCACTTCCACAAGGACGGCGGCCACTACACATGGTGGGACTTCCGCACGCGCGGCTTCCAACGCAAGGCCGGCCTGCGCATCGACCACATCCTGATGAGCCCCGCGGCCCTGTCCGCTTGCACCGCCGTAGAGATCGACCTCGCCGCGCGCGACGGCGACAAGCCCAGCGACCACGCGCCCGTGGTCGCGACACTAGCCTAATCAGCTAGGTCCACATGGCGGCGCTCGCGCAGGAACAGGGTGCTGATGATGAGAGTGATGCCAGCGATGGTCATGGGGTACCACAGGCCGGCGTAGGGGTTCTGGAACTTGTTCACGGCCCACAGACCGATGAAGGGCACGAGCCCGCCGAAGACGCCATTGCCGATGTGATAGGGCAATGACATCGAGGTGTAGCGGATGCGCGTGGGGAAGAGTTCGACAAGGAACGCGGCGATCGGGCCGTACACGAGCGTCACATACAGCACCTGCACGAACACCAAGAGTGTCAACTGCGTGGTGTCAGGTCCGCTTGACGCCTGGGCTGCTGCGGTCATCGCCTGATAGATCGGGATCCAAGTCAGGATCGCCAGCAAACAGCCCAGCATCATGAGCGGCTTGCGTCCGATCTTGTCCGAGAGTGCCCCGAACACGACGAAGAACGGTGTCGCGGCCAAGAGAGCCACGGCGACCACTTGGTTGGCCACGATGTAGTCGACCTTCAACTGCGTCTGCAAGTAGTACAGCGCGTAGAACTGGCCCGTGTACCACACCACACCCTGACCCATCGTGGCGCCAAACAGCGCCAACAGCACCCAACGCAGATTCTCCTTGTTGCCGAAGCTCTCCTTGAGCGGGTTCTTGGAGGTCTTGCCACTGGCCTTCATCTCGGTAAACACCGGTGATTCCTGCAGTCGCCGCCGGATCCACCAGCTGAAGACCACCAGCACGATCGAACCTAGGAACGGCAGGCGCCAGCCCCAGTCCTTGAAGGCCTCTTCACCCAATTGTGTGCGGCACAGAAGGATCACGCCCAACGACACGAACAAGCCCAGCGTCGCGGTTGTCTGGATGAACGAGGTGTAGAACCCGCGGCGATGGGCGGGTGCGTGCTCGGCCACATAGGTTGCTGCACCACCGTATTCACCACCTAGAGCCAAGCCTTGGAGCAGCCGCATCACCAGCAGCAAGATTGGTGCTAGCACGCCGACCTGTTCGTACGTTGGCAACAAGCCGATGGCCATTGTGGAACCGCCCATGATGAGCAGCGTCACCAAGAACGCGTACTTGCGTCCGATCACATCGCCCACACGCCCAAAGACCAGCGCCCCGAACGGCCGCACGATGAACCCCGTCGCAAAGGTGGCGAGCGTGGAAAGTAGCGCAACTAGCTCATCGCCCTTGGGGAAGAACGCGCCCGAGATGATCGTGGCGAGGCTTCCAAAGATGTAGAAGTCGTACCACTCGATGAGCGTGCCAGCGCTGGATGCGCCGATGACGGTCCAGATGCCGCGGGGGGATTCGGCCTTGGGTTGCATGTCAAGCAGAGTAGCCACTCTCAGCGCCGGCGCTAGAGTGTGCACATGATCCACGCGCTGTTGCTTGCCGCCTTGGTACAGACTCCCGCTCAACAAGTGTCCTTCGACATGGAGGAAGGCACATGGATGAATGTCGCCTTGTCGCCCGATGGCACGACGCTGGCCTTTGACTGGTTGGGTGACGTCTACACGATGCCTGCAACTGGTGGTGAAGCGCGCGCTGTGTGCACTGGCACTGCCTGGCAGATGCAGCCGGCATTCTCGCCCGATGGCGCGCAGTTGGCGTACACCAGTGATGAGGGCGGTGGCGACAACATCTGGGTGTGCAGCCTCGATGGAAGCAACGCGCGTGCGGTGACCAAGGAGACCTTCCGTCTCTTGACGCAGCCTGCTTGGTCGCCGGACGGCGAGTGGATCCTTGCGCGCAAGCACTACACAGGTCGCCGTTCGTTGGGTGCGGGTGAGTTGTGGATGTACCACCTCAGCGGCGGCGAGGGTCTGCAGGTCACGACGAAGCCCAACGATCAGAAGGACTTGGGCGAACCGGTCTACTCACCGGATGGTCGCCATGTGTACTTCAGTTTGGACGCTACAGGCGGCGAGACCTTTGAGTACTCGCAAGATGCGACCAAAGGCATCTATGCGATTGATCGTCTGGAGCTTGCCACCGGCGAGCGTGTGCGCGTTGCCGGTGGCATGGGCGGAGCGTGTGCGCCGACCCCTTCGCATGATGGCCGTCAACTGGCCTTCGTGCGCCGCGACAACTTTCAAAGCGCCTTGTACGTCCTTGATCTTGCTTCGGGTGCAGCTCGCAAAGTCTCGAATGCTGTCGAGCGTGACTACCAAGAGACATGGGCTGTGCATGGCGTAGCGCCGCGCATGGCTTGGACTCCCGATGACCGGGCCATCTTTGCCTGGAGTGGTGGCAAGATCCGTCGCATCGATCTCGCCACGGGGGAGGCCACGGTGGTTCCGTTCCGTGTGCGTGCCACTCGCGAGGTGCAACCTGCCGTGCGCTTCCCCGTTGAGGTGGCGCCGGAGTCGGTCGCCATCAAGATGCTGCGCTGGACACGCGTGGCGCCGAATGGGCGCTCTGTCGTGTTCCAAGCCTTGGGGCACCTGTGGCAGCGCTCGCTGGATGTGCCGGACTTTGATGTCGAAGTGGCTCAAGGGCAAGTCGTGGCACCGCAAGGATCCTCGCCGGTGCGTTTGACCGCTGATGAGCGTTTCGAGCACTTCCCGTCGTGGTCACGCGACGGCCGTTGGTTGGTGTACACCACGTTTGACGACGCGGACCTGGCGCGTGTGCAGCTTTGGGACACGCAGCAGCGCACCACTCGTCAAGTGAACTTGCCGCAAGGGCACTGGGCGCACCCGGCGTTGTCACCGGATGGGCGCTGGCTTGTGCTCGAGAAGACGGGCGGGGGCGGGATCGTGTCGCCGTTGTGGAGCAGTGAGCCCGGTGTGTGGCGTGTGGATTTGACCGAGGCAATGCCACCCAAGCGTATGGCCAAGTCTGGTTCGCGGCCGCAGTTCGGGGCCAGCAGTGATCGCGTGTACTTGACCAAGCGCGAAGGCGGCAAAGAGACCGACGGTGTCTCGCTGGTTTCCTTGGCTATGGATGGCTCCGACGAGCGTGTGCATGCCACCTCTGATTGGGCCGTGGAGCTCGCGGTCTCTCCGGATGGTCGTTGGCTGGCCTTCAGTGAGCGCTTCCGTGCGTATGTCACGCCCTTGCCCGAGACTGGTCGCGCGATCAAGTTGTCGCCGAGCACCAAGTCTCATCCCGTAGTGGCTATCAGTGAGAATGCGGGGGAAAACCTGCACTTCTCTGGTGATTCGTCACGTGTGTACCACTCGTTGGGGCGCACGCTCAGTGTGATCGATCTCGGTCCGGTGCTTGCTGAGTTGCGCGCGGGCAAGAGTGTGGCCAAAGCTGTGTCCACTACTTTGGACATCGGCTTTGAGGTGCCGCACGCCAAGCCTGAGCATGTGCTCGCCTTGGTGGGGGCCAAGTTGGTGACGATGCGCGGCCTCGATGTCATCGACGACGGCGTGGTGGTGGTGCGGGCGAATCGCATCGTTGCCGTGGGCCCGCGCGGCACGACGGCGGTGCCTGCCGATGCGCGCGTGATTGACTGCAGCGGTATGACCATTGTGCCTGGCTTGATTGATGTGCATGCACATGGTGCGCAAAGCGCAGGCGGCGTGGTCCCGCGCCACAACTGGATTCATGGTGCGAATCTCGCGTACGGCGTGACCTCCATTCACGATCCTTCGAATGACACGAACTCGATCATGGCTGTCGGCGAGTTGGCGCGCGCGGGTGCAATCCTCTCGCCGCGTACGTGGTCTACCGGCACGATCCTGTACGGCGCCCAAGGCAGCTTCAAAGCAGAGGTCGAGTCGCTGGATGATGCGCGTCGCCATCTGCAGCGCTTGAAGGCCGTCGGCGCCATCAGCGTCAAGAGCTACAACCAACCGCGTCGTGATCAGCGCCAGATGGTCCTCACCGCCGCACGCGAGGTCGGCATCATGGTGGTGCCGGAAGGCGGCTCGCTGCTGCAGCACAACTTGACGATGGTGGTCGACGGGCACACCGGCATCGAGCACTCGCTGCCGCTCGAACGCGTGTACCAAGATGTCGCCCAGTTGTGGGGCGCGACGCAGGTGGGCTACACGCCTACGTTGGTCGTTGGTTATGGCGGCATCTGGGGCGAAAACTATTGGTACCAAGAGACGGATGTCTGGCGCGATGAGAAGCTCCTGCGCTTCGTTCCGCGTCAAATTGTTGAGCCGCGTGCTCGTCGTCGCGAGAAAGCGCCGATCGAGGATCACAACATCTTGCGCAGTTGTGGCATCGTCAAGACGCTCGTCGATGCAGGCGCACGCGCGCAACTGGGGGCGCATGGTCAGCTCGCAGGTCTCGGCGCGCACTGGGAGCTGTGGTTGCTCGAGGCGAGTGGCATCGGCCCGCATCTCGCGTTGCGTTCGGCCACGCTCGATGGAGCGCGGTACTTGGGCCTCGATGCAGATCTAGGTTCGTTGGAGGCGGGCAAGCTCGCCGACCTCGTAGTCCTGCAACGCGATCCCTTGCAGAGCATTCGCAACTCCACCGCCATTCAGTCGGTGATGCTCAATGGCCGTCTCTACAGCGGCGACGATTTGGCGCCCGTGGATGGTGGTGCGGGGCAAGCGCCGCGTTGGTTCCACACGGGCTTAGGCACAGGCTTGCCGCTGGGTGATGCAGGTGCCGCGTGCGCAGGTTGCGGCGCTCATTGAGCGTCCGCGTGTCTAGCCGCGCAGGCTCTGCTTCACACTGCGCCAGGCCAGCCACAGGAAGACAAGGAAGCCCACGATCGCAGCCCCCACGACCCATGGTTGCTGCGCCATGGCTTCGGCTTTCGCTCCGATGGTCGTGGCAAGGTACGCGAAGGTGATGCTCACCAACGCACCGCCCAGTACCACTGCC
>CAIKQM010000099.1 GCA_903829565.1 uncultured Planctomycetota bacterium | reverse complement strand
GTTTCCGCGTATTGCACGCGTCGCAAGCCATCGACATGCACGAGTCGCCCGCCACAGCGCTGCGCGCTAAGCCGGACTCGTCCATTGTGAAGATGATGGGCGCTGTCAAAGCGGGCCACGCGGGTGCGGCCGTCTCCATGGGCAACACCGGTGCTGTGGTAGGGGCCGCGACGCTCGTGCTCGGCACGCTGCCCGGCTGCTTGCGGCCTGGCATCGCCGTGACGATGAATTTCGGCGGTTCGCCCCTCACGCTGCTCGACATGGGTGCCTTGTCGCAACCCAAGCCCGAGAATCTTGTGCAGCACGGCATCATGGGCGCTGCCTTCGCCAAGTGCGCTCTCGGTATCGAGACCCCGCGCGTAGGCCTGCTCAACATCGGAGAAGAAGCGAGCAAGGGCACAGACTTGCTCAAGGCTGCGCACCCCTTGCTAGCTGCAGCCAAGGTGCAGTTTGTGGGCAATGTGGAAGGCAACGAAGTCTTCCGCAACAAGTGTGACGTGCTGGTCACGGACGGCTTCACGGGCAACGTCCTGCTGAAGTTCTGCGAGGATTTTGCGGCGCAAATGCTGCACCTGGTTGTGGGCGAGTGCGCCAAAGCAGGCGTGGCTATCCCGCGCGAGGTACTCGGTCGCGTGCAAAAGCGCATTGACTACTCGGAGTACGGTGGTGCGCTGTTGCTGGGCGTGGGAGGCATCGTCTTCAAGGGACATGGCCGCTCTGACCATCACGCCGTCTCCAACGCACTGCATGCCGCTCAGCGCGCTCTCGATGCGCGCATCAATGAGCACATCGTGACGGCGCTCGCTGAAGTCCAAACTAGCGCCACGAACTAAGCCTTGCGCGAACTTGTTGCATCGCGCGGCAGCGGATTGCAAAGTGTCCCATCGCGCCATCCCTCCCGGGGCGCGTTTTCAGCATGAGCCAACGCTACAGGGTCGGCATCGCAGGCACGGGTTCGTCCATGCCCTCGCGCATCGTCGACAACAACTGGTTCGCCGCACAAGGCGTAGACACCTCCGACGAATGGATCGTGCAACGCACGGGCATCAAGTCCCGGCGCTTTGCCGCAGAAGGGGAGGCCACCTCAACCTTCTGCATCGAGGCCGCGCGCAAAGCCCTCGAGGCCGCCAAGCTGGAGGCCACCGAGCTGGACCTGATCTTGGTCGCGACGGTCAGCCCGGACCACATGCTGCCCGCGTGTGCCCTGCTGGTGCAGCAGGCCATCGGCGCCACCAAGGCAGCCGCCTATGACCTGAACGCCGCCTGTTCAGGCTTTTTGACAGCGCTCACCACCGGCGAAGCCTTCATCGCCGCCGGAACGGCACGCAACGTGCTCGTGATCGGCGCCGAGACATTGTCGCGTTTTCTTGACATCCAAGACCGCGGCAGCTGCATTCTGTTTGGTGACGGCGCCGGCGCCGCCGTGTTGCGTCGTTTTGACGACTGCCAACAAGGCGAGATCTTGCGCCGCACGCTCGGGGCTGATGGCTCGGGCTACGGCCTGATCCACATGAAGGGCGGCGGTGCAGCCAACCCGCCCACGCACGCCTCCATTGATCGCGGCGATCACTACATCCGCGTGCAAGGCCGCGAAGTGTTCAAGTTCGCCGTGTCGACCATGGGCGAGCTGATTGCGGAGATGACCGAAGGCCACTCGTACGACGAGATCGGCCTCGTGGTGCCGCACCAAGTCAACCTGCGCATCATTGATGCCTGCCTTGAGCGCATGGGCTGGAACAGCGACAAGGTGATGATCAATATTGATAAATATGGCAACACATCCGCCGCCAGCGTGCCGGTCGCGCTTGTCGTAGGTGTGCGCGCCGGTCGTGTAGAGAAGGGCAAGCTGGTCGTGCTGGTTGCCTTTGGCGCCGGGCTCACCTGGGGCGGCGCTCTCATTCGTTGGTAAGCACCAGACCCAGCTGCTAAGGACCCTCATGAGCACGCAACAACCTGCGCTCCTCTTCCCCGGTCAAGGCGCCCAGCACGCAGGCATGGGCCGCGACTGGTGCGAGGCCTATCCCGAGGCGCAAGCACTGTGGGCCCGCGCCGATGCGGCGCTTGGTTTCTCGCTCAGCGATGCGTGCTGGAACCAAGGTGAAACGGTCAATCGCACCGACATTGCGCAGCCCGGCATCTTCACGACATCCGCCGCGATCGTGACCGCCCTGCAATCGCAAGGACTCAATCTGGCACAGGTGCCGCTCGTCGCGGGCTTGTCACTCGGTGAGTACACCGCCTTGTGGGCCGCAGGTTCGCTGTCGTTCGAAGACGGTGTGCGCTTGGTGCGCCTGCGCGGCGAGGCCATGCAAGCGGCCGCCGAACAGATCCCGAGCTCGATGACGAGCCTCATGGGCGCCACGGAAGAGCAAGCCGCGCAGGTTGCCGCCCACGGGGCGCGTTTCGGCATCTGCCAAGTCGCCAACCTCAATGCGCCTGGTCAAGTCGTGATCGCGGGCGAACTCGCGGCCCTAGACGCAGCCGAAGCAGCCGCCAAAGACTATGGCGTGCGGCGCACCCGGCGCCTTGTGGTGGCCGGCGGCTTCCACAGCGAGTGCATGCGTCCCGCTGCCGAACGCTTGAAGGCAGCTCTCGCCAAGGTCGAGATCCGCGCTCCGCGTTGCACCTTCCTGACCAATGTCACCGGCGGTCCGCTCACGGATCCCGATGAGATTCGCACACGACTGGCCGAGCAGGTGTGCTCCAGCGTCTTGTGGGAACGCTCCATGCGCACAGCCCTTGCCATGGGTCACAAGACCTTCCTCGAGCCCGGGCCGGGCACTGTTTTGGCCGGAATCTTGTCCAAGATCGACGAGACGGCCCAAGTCACCTCGGCCGCCAAGCCAGACCCGCGTTGACCGCACCCTTGCACGCCGCTAGAGTCGCTCGCCCAACCACCGCAGGATCGCCTTGACCGACACCTCGACCACCGCGACTGTTTCGTCCGCCCGCCCTCTGGAAGGCCAAGTGGCCATCGTCACCGGTGCCTCACGCGGCATCGGCGCGGCTATCGCGGAACAACTGGCCGCCCGCGGCGCCAAGGTCGTGTGCCTTGCCACGAGCGCCGAACGCGCGGCCGAAACCGCAGCCCGTTGTGCAACCCTGACCCCAGGCGCCGAGGCGCTGGGCGTCGATGTAGCCAAGACGGCGGAAGTGCTGGCGCTCGTGGACTCCGTGGCTAAGAAGCACGGCCGGCTCGACATTCTGGTCAACAACGCCGGTGTCACGAAGGACCAGCTCATCCTGCGCATGAGCGAAGAGGACTTCGATCGCGTTCTGGATGTGAACCTCAAGGGCGCGTGGAACTTCTGCAAGGCCGCGTCGCGCAGCTTGATGAAGTCCGGCGGTGTGATCGTCAACATCGGCTCGATCGTGGGCCTGACGGGCAACGCTGGCCAATCCAACTACGCCGCCTCGAAGGCCGCTCTGGTCGGCTTGACCAAGTCGTTGGCCAAGGAGCTGTCCGGCCGCAAGGTGCGCGTGAACCTCGTGGCTCCGGGCTATGTGCGCTCGGACATGACCGCCGCCATCACGGACGAGGCCGCTGCAGCCAAGATGCGTGAGAGCATCCCGCTGGGCCGCATCGCCGAACCCAACGAAATCGCCCTGGCAGTCGACTACCTCGTCGGCCCCGGTGGCGCGTATGTCACAGGACAAGTCCTCGTCGTCGACGGAGGCTTGTCGCTGTAGCCTCTTGCGCGCACACGTTCGGTGCTTGCGGTGAGCGCGCGTCGCCCTCCGCAAGTCGCTGGTGAGTGCTCGTACCCCCCCGTATCCCCGGCGCGACCGGGCTTCCCTCAAGCAGAGACCAAGGAACTTTCCCATGGCCAACACCGGCACTGTCGAAGAGCGCGTGATCAAGATCGTTTGTGACAAGATGGGCGTGCCGAAGGAGAAGGTGAAGCGTGAGACCGACTTCATCAATGACCTGGGCGCCGACTCGCTCGGCACGGTCGAGCTCGTCATGAGCTTCGAAGATGAGTTCGAGATCACCATCCCCGACGAAGACGCGGAGAAGATCCGTACGGTCGGCAACGCGATCGAGTACATCAGCAGCAAGAGCTAAGGCTGCTGCCTACGTTTCACGGGCTGTTACGTATCACGGACTGTAGCTAGTCCCGCAAACGCGGGCGGAGGCACCGATGCGTCGTGTCGTCATCACCGGTTTAGGAACCATGAACGCGCTGGGCAACGATGTGGAAACATCGTGGGCTCGCATGTTGCGTGGCGAGAACGGCATCGGGCCGCTCACGAAGTTTGACACCAAGGACCACGCGGTGCACTTCGCGGGCAGCGTGTACTGGGAACCGCTGCCGTTCTTCACGGTACCCGACCTGCGTCGCTATGACCCGTTCACGATGTGGGCCTTGGCCTGCTCGGATCAGGCGTTCAAGGACGCGGGCTTGGAGCCCAAGTCGCAACCGGAAGAGGTGCGCGAACGCTACGGTGCCATCATCGGCACGGGCATTGGTGGCATCACCGGCATCGAGGAACAGTACCGCGAGATGATGGAGCGCGGCCCGCGTCGTGTCAGTCCGCACTTTGTGCCCAAGATCATGGCCAACGCCGTGTCGGGCCAAGTGTCGATTCGCCACGGCCTGCAGGGCACATCGTTCACCACCTCGTCGGCCTGCGCGTCTGCTGGTCATGCCATCGGCATGGCCTGGCGTGCCATCCAGTGGGGCGATTGCGATGTGGTGGTCACCGGCGGTGCCGAGTCGGCCACGACCTCCTTGTCGTTGGCGGGCTTCGCCAACATGAAGGCGTTGTCCACCCGCAATGACGACCCCTCGGCCGCGTCAAGGCCTTTTGACAAGGACCGTGATGGCTTTGTCATGGGTGAAGGCTGCGGCATCTTGATCTTCGAAGAGTACGAGCACGCCAAAAAGCGCGGCGCCCGCATCTACGCCGAGGTCAAGGGCTACGGATCTACCGATGATGCTCACCACATCACCGCACCCAAGGAAGATGGGCGTGGACCGGCACGCGCGTTCCGCGAAGCCTTGCGGCACGGCAAGGTCAACCCTGACCAAGTCGACTACATCAACGCGCACGGCACCAGCACGCCCTACAACGATGCGATTGAGTCGCGCGCGTTGAAGCTGTGCTTCGGGGACCATGCCCGCAAGTTGGCTGTGAACTCGAC
>CAIKQM010000098.1 GCA_903829565.1 uncultured Planctomycetota bacterium | reverse complement strand
TGCGTCCGAACTCGCCGCCCCACAACACGAGCGTGTCTTGCAACAAACCGCGCGCCTCTAGGTCGTGTAACAGGCCGGCAATCGGCTTGTCCACTTCGAGCGCATTCTTCTCGTGATCGTTCTTGAGGTTGCCGTGCTGGTCCCACTTGTAGCTGTGCGTGACTTGCACAAAGCGCACGCCCGCCTCGCACAGGCGACGCGCCATCAAGCACTGGCGGCCGAAGTTCTCGGTTTGCGTGCCGTCGATTCCGTACAGCGCCTTGGTTGCCGCTGACTCGTCCTCGATCGACAGCACACCAGCGGCTTCGCTTTGCATGCGGTAGGCCAGCTCATAGCTCTCGATGCGCGCGTCCAAGGCATCATCTGCCACACGTTGGTCCGCATGATCCTTGTTGAGCTGCTTCAAGTAGTCCAGCTGCGCGCGTTGTTCCGTGCCGCTCCAATGCTTGTTCTCTAGGTAACGGATGGCCGCGTCCTTCGCGGGCACGCTCGCGTTGCCAATGGGCGTGCCCTGGTACACACCCGGCAAGAACGCACTGGACCAGTTGTTGACGCCACCATGACCCAAGGTCGGGCAGACCGTGACAAAGCCGGGCAGGTTCTGGTTCTCGGTGCCGAGGCCATACACGATCCACGAGCCCATGCTGGGCCGCACAAAGGTGTCCGAACCTGTGTGCAAGGCCAGCAGCGCCCCGCCGTGAGCTTCGTTCGTGCCGTGCAGCGACTTCACGACGCACAGCTTGTCGACGTGCTTGGCGACTTCGGGGAAGAGCGAAGACACCCACAAGCCCGATTGACCGTGCTGGCGGAACTCCCACGGCGACTTCATCAAGTTGCCGGTTTGCGCGAACTGGATGCGCGGCTTGGCAAAGGGCAACGGCTTGTCGTGGTCGCGCTGCAACAAGGGCTTGTAATCGAAGGTATCGATTTGCGAAGGCCCGCCGTGCATGAACAGGAAGATCACGCGTTTGGCGCGCGGCGCGAAGTGCGGCTTGCGCGGCGCCAAGGGATTACTTGAGCTGTCAGGTTTGCTGGACAAGCCCGCCGCATGAGCGAGGCCCGCAAAGGCCAACATGCCAAAGCCCACACCACCCGTCAGCAGCAGCTTGCGGCGCGAAACAGAGTCAGCCGGCTGAGCGTCTGTCATGTGTGCTTTACTCGACATGCATGAACTCGTTCGAGGCCAACAGGGCTTGCGCAAGGTTCTGCCACGCGAACGAGGCTTCTCCGCGCATCTGGCTGACCGCGTGCACATGCGCCAAGGCATCGGCAACCTCGTCGGCCCGCGCCGCGCGGCTGTAGACGACGCTCCACAAAGCCTGCACCCGGGCGCTGTCGTTCGCTTCGGCGGCCATGACACGCTTGGCCAGGTGTTCGCTGCTTTCGAGCACCAAAGGCGAGTTCATCATCAACAGCGACTGACTTGCATCCACCGTGCGCGGCCGCGCATCGATGTGCATGCTCGGGTCGTTGTAGTCAAAAGTACCGAACAGGTCGTAGAGCGCATTGCGAATGACCGGCAGGTACAGCGAGCGGCGTTTGACACCGTAATTCGCCGCGTTGCCTGATTGATCGTTAGTGACATAGTCACCATTGCCCGCACCCAACAGCGTGCCGCCACGCGTCTCGTCCAACACGCCAGCCACATGCAAGACCGAATCGCGCAGCGGTTCAGCCTCTAAACGGCGGCGATTCTGGCGCCATAACAAGCGATTCTGCGGATCGCGCTCGGCTGCCAACGCATCGTATTGCGCGCTCATCCGATAGGTGGCGCTGGTCATGATCGAGCGAATGAGAGCCTTGGTGGACCAACCGCGTGCGCTGTACTCGCGCGCCAGCCAATCCAACAACTCGGGATGCGAAGGCCGATCGCCGCGCAGCCCAAAGTTGCTGGGCGTAAGCACCAAACCCGCGCCAAAGAGGTGCATCCAGACACGATTGGCCATCACGCGCGTGGTCAGCGGATGGTCCGGGTGCGTCAACCAACGCGCGAGCTCCAAGCGTCCGCTGCCATCCGCAATTGTGGGGCCGGGCACATGCGGCGTCACCACCGACAGGTAACCGCGCGGCACCGCGCTCTTGGCCAAATTGAGGTGACTGCCGCGAATGTGCACGGGCAAGTCTTCCGGCTTGCCTTCGCTAACGCCCAACGCCACGGCAATCTCAGCCGGCTTGGTGTGTTCCAAGTCCGCGCTGGTTTGGCGTGCGACGCTCAAGGCTTGAGCCAGCGCAGGCTCATACCTGCGCGTGGCGGCCTCGCCTGTCAAGTGAATCGGACTGCTCGAACCCTGCAGGAATTGGCGCAGCTGTTCGAACGAAGCATCCGCAAAGGCCGTGAGATCCTTGTTGGCCGCCTTGTCAGCGATCCAACGCGCATCCACAGTCGCCAGCAAGGTCTGTACGCGCCCGGCCAACTCGCGCAAGTTCGTCGGCGGCAAGCCTGCTAGCAACGCGCTGTAGACCGGTGGCAAGTCTTGCGTGCGCAGGTGCGCGACGAGCGCAGCCGCCGTCACCTCGTAGTCCGTTTGCGGCAAGCGCGCAAAGCCCGCGATGATCCCCAACAGCGGATCGTGGGCCAGCTGCGTGTCTGAAATACCTGACTTGGCGATTCGCAGCGCAAAGGTCTGCACCACTTCAGGAATGAGCCCGTCGTACTCAGATTCGTTCAGCGCCAGATCCACCAACGCCAAAGCATCGATGTGCGGCACGGAATCGCCCGCGCGTGCCAAGCGCACGATGCTGCGTCCTGCGGGCAAATCCAGCATCGCCACGCGTGTCCAGCGCTGACCTGCAAGGTGCCACGAGCCCGTCACCTCGCGCAGCGCGCCTTCCGCAACCGTTTGGCCGTTGAGCGACACATCCATCGGGCGTGCCTGTTCGGCTGCGTAGCGCACATCCAACGCCACGCGCCGCGCCACAGGCGAATCGAGGTCGTACTCGACCCATTGCTCGCCGCCCTTGCCTGTGCGGATCACAGGCTCAGCAGCGCTGCCCCATTGCGTACGATCGATGACCAGTGTGCCGCGCGCAAAGGTCTCGGCCTCAATCACCTGCACCGCATCAAGCCGCGCTGCCGCTGCAAGAATGTAGCGTGACACATCCGCTTGCAGCCGCGACTGCAACTCACTCTGCGCCGCAGCCAAAGCCGCTTCGACTTGCTGCTTGGCTTCCGCTGTGCGGCGGCGATGCTCGTTGCGCGCCGCAATGCGCTCGGGCAAACCCAACTCGACTTCGTGCCAGCGCGACACAAAGTCCGTGCTAGCCATCGTCTTCGTGCTCTTGAAGATGCCAGCCAGCGCGTAGTAATCCGCGGTAGGCACCGGATCAAACTTGTGGTCGTGACACCGCGCACACGACACCGTCAAGCCCATGAAACTGCGCGTGACAATGTCGAGTTGTTCATCCACCACATCGATCAACAACTTGGGCTTGTCTTGCTCGGCCAACATCTTGGGCCCCAGCACGAGGAAGCCTGTCGCGGTCAACCGGTCAATGTGCTCTTCTTCGTTGTCGGTCGGCGGCAACAAGTCGCCAGCCAACTGCTTGGTCAAAAAGCTGTCGTACGGTTCATCACGATTGAAGGCCGCCACGACCCAATCGCGCCAACGCCAGGCATGCGCCATGGCGAGGTTCTCGTCCAAGCCATTCGAGTCGGCATAGCGCGCCAAATCGAGCCAATGTCGCGCCCAACGCTCGCCAAAGCGCGGTGAGGCCAACAAGCGATCCACCACGCGCTCCCACGCGTCCGGCGCTGTGTCCTGTACGAACGCGTCCACTTCCTCGGGCGTGGGCGGCAAGCCAGTGAGGTCCAAGCTCGCGCGACGAATCAGCGTGCGACGATCCGCTTCGGGCGCAGGCGCGAGACCTTCCGCCTCCAAGCGCGCCAACACAAAGCGATCCAGATCCGTGCGCGCCCAGTTCGGTGTGCGCACTTCGGGCAGGGGC
>CAIKQM010000097.1 GCA_903829565.1 uncultured Planctomycetota bacterium | reverse complement strand
GGTTTGACTGGCGCTGTGCCTACGCGGTCGATGCACGCGTGCATGTGCAAGTGCAGCGCATGGATCAGGTGGACGCTCCCTACTCGGCTGCGTTCACGGATGTGACGACTGCGCTTCTACCGGCGTCCACACACGCGGAACTGACGCTTGGCGAGCTCGAACGCGCAGGCACACGCGATCGACTGGCAGGGGACTCTTGGCTTGCCATGTGCGGTGCGGCCCTCGCTGATTTCGATGGTGATGGGCTGGAAGACCTATATGTAGCCCGCACCGGAGGCCTCCCTAACTGGCTCTTCAAACGCCTGCCTAGTGGTGCCTTTGCCGAAGTCGCGCGCGAAAGCGGCGTCGCGTTCTTGGATCCTTGCACCGGTGTGTGCGCGGCTGATTGCGACGGCGATGGCTTCACGGACTTGGTCGTGGCTACAGGGAATGCGCTGTTGGTGTGCTGGAACGATGGTCGTGGCCGGTTTTCGCGCATCACGCCGTTGTCTACTGAGGTGAGCGGGCCGGAGATCTACTCCGTCGTGGCTGCCGATCCGGACAAGGACGGCGATGTGGACTTGTACGCCACGCGCTATGTCGCCGGTGGCGTCAATGGTGGCGTTCCGACGCCGTATCACGATGCTCGTAACGGTGCGCCGAATGTCTATTGGCGCAATGAAGGTGGGCGCCGTTTCGTCGACGGCAAAGCTGCAGCCGGTTTGGCGACTGAAGATGATCGCTTCAGCCTGGCGGCTCTCTTTGAAGACTTGGACGATGACGGCGATGTGGACCTGTATGTGACCAATGACTTTGGCCGCAACAACTGTTGGGTCAATGATGGCGCTGGGCGGTACACCGATGCGGCCGATGACCGCTCCGGTGCCGATCAAGCTGCGAGCATGGGTGTCAGTGCCGCGGATGTGGATCTCGATGGAGACCTCGATGTGCACGTCACCAACATGCACTCCGCAGCCGGGGGGCGTGCGGCTCAGGACGCACGCTTCATGGCCAACACGCCGATGCTGCGTCCAGACTACATGCGGCACGCGCGCGGCAACACCTTGATGCTGAATGAGGGTGGTGGACTCTATCGCGATGCGAGCGTGGAAGCCGGCATCACGCGCGGTGGTTGGGGCTGGGGTGCGCTGTTCGTCGATTTTGACGCTGATGGCTGGCCCGATGTGCAGGCCCCGGCGGGCTTCATCACCAATCGCAAGCCAGTCGATGTGCAAGGGCTCTTCTGGCGTGGTGTGGTGGCTGCGTCACCCACGCGCGCGCACGAACGCAATCCTCAGTACGAAAGCGGCTGGGCCTACCTGCGTGAGGCCACCTCTGCCCAAGGCGGCTATTCGTGGAACGCAGGGGAGCGCGACTACTCCTACGTGAACCTGGGTGGAGGGTCATTCGTTGAGGTGGCCGGTGTGCTCGGCTTGGATGATGTGGGTGATGGCCGTGCCTTGTTGCACTGCGATCTCGATGATGATGGTGGCCAAGACCTGATCTTGTTGTCGCGCACCGCACCTGTGGTGCGTCTGTGGCGCAACCCGCGCTCCAATCCGCATGCACTATCGATCGAGCTGCGCGATCGCGTGACTGCGGGAGCGACCGTGTTTGTGCAAACGAATCGCCGTGCGTTGCGCGCTACTGTGCATGCGGGTGAGGGCTACCTCTCGTCTTCCTCGCAACGACTGCTGTTTGCTTTGACGCCCGACGAAGAGCTGGTGCAGTGCGAGGTGCGCTGGAGTGACGGGGTACGGGAAGCGATTGCGTTCGCGCCTGCCCTGCCTGCACGGCGTTGGATTGTGCGGCGTGGACTGGGCAAGGCGGAAGCT
>CAIKQM010000096.1 GCA_903829565.1 uncultured Planctomycetota bacterium | reverse complement strand
GGTAGTTGCTTTGCACCAGGCTGACCATCATGCCGTTGGCATCGGCGGTGGCGAGGCAAATGGTGTCGCCCTGTTCGAGCGCGGGATTGCCAGGCTCGACTTGTTTGGCGGCGCTGTCGCCGATGCGTTGCGCGCGTTGCGAGAGGTACTCGTCCGCCAACAAACCAGCGACCGGCACTTGGGCGAAGGCGGGGTCTGCGTACCAGCGCGCACGGTCTTCGAAGGCGAGCTTCTTGGCCTCCACGAAAGCGTGCACATAGGCTTCGCTCATGCGTCCGAGGCTGCGCACATCGCGGCCCTCAAGCAGGCCGAGAATTTGCAAAGCTGCGATGCCCTGTCCCGGCGGCGGCAGTTCCCACACGCTGACGCCGCGGTAGTCGAGCGACACCGGTTGGGTCCACAACGCGCGGTGTTCTTGCAGATCCGTGACGGAGAGGAACCCGCCCGCCGCTTGCACGGAGGACGCGATGGCTTGCGCTGATTCGCCTTCGTAAAAGCCTGCGCGACCTTCTTTGGCGACGCGCTCCAACACCACGGCCAGACGCGGGTTCTTCCAGACTTCTCCTGCACGCGGTGCGCGGCCTGCGAGGGTCATTTCGCTCAAGAAATTGGCCTCGTTGCCCAAGCGCGTGACGGAACGCTCCCAGTAATGCGCGACGAGATCGGTGATCGGCACGCCTTCCTTGGCAGCACGGATCGCAGGTGCCAAGACTTGAGCCAACGGCAGCACGCCATAGCGCGCGTGCAGGTCGCACCAGCCTTGCACACAACCCGGCACAGAGATGGGCAAGGGCCCATAGGCCGGGATGCGCTGCAAGCCGCGGCGTTGGAATTCCTCGAGTGTCAGAGTAGCGGGGGAGCTGCCGCTGCTTTCGAGGCCCACCACGGCCCGCGCGCGCGGATCCCACACCATGGCAAAGAGATCGCCGCCGACTCCGCAACCTGTGGGTTCGGCGACGCATTGGACTGCGTTGGCTGCGATGGCGGCGTCGACCGCACTGCCACCGGCACGCAAAATGTCGACGGCAGCCAAAGTGGCCAAGGGGATGCTCGTGGCCGCCATCCCTTGCGTGCCGCGTGCGACGGAACGCGTTTGAAAGGCTGTGCCAGTGACCCGGTCACCGGCAGGCGCAAGCAAACTGGACAGACACAACAGCGCGGCGGTCATCATCATGGTGGTGAGGATGACCGCCGCGCGGCGCGGACGCTACTGCAGGAGTGTTATTGCGTCACGCTCGTGACCGAGATGCCGGACGGCTTGAGGCCCACCAACACATTCGGCAAGTTCAGCAAGGTGCCGTCTTGGGCTTGGATTTGGTACGGCGTCATGTCGTCGCCGCCCTCATTCAGCGCATAGAGGAGCGAGCTGCCCGGGGCCACACTCAGTGCGGTCGGCTTGGAACCCGCGGTCGACGACCAGGTAGCTGCCTCCAAGGAGCCTTCTGCGTTCACAGCGTGGCGCGCGACCAAACCTTGGCCGAGGCCGCCGCGGCAGGCGACATAGGCCCACTGGCCTTCAGCTGAGAAGGTGACCGCCACCGGTTCGTCGGCGTACGAAGTAGCCGAGTCGGCCTGGACTTCCAGAGCACCATCCGTGCGACGAATCTGGAAGCGCGCCACCGCGTTCGCGTTGGGCAACGGTGCATACAGCCAGCGGCCTGACGGGTGGAAGCCCAAGTTCGCCGGTGTCGTGGCCAAGGCCAGCGGAGTAGCCGAGGTGCTGGGCACACCGGTGCGCGAGTCGGTGCGGTACACACCAATGCTGGCACTGCCATCCGTTTGGCTGCCGGCTGAGGCGACATAGAGGAACTCGCTGGTCGGATCCACACCCACCCAGCGCGGACTCGCCACGGTGTCGATGGCGCCGAGCTCCGTGCAGGTGCCCGTCGCTGCGTCGTAGCTCCACGCGTGCAGCTTGCCGATGCCCGTACCCAAGTTCTCCGTCACGGCGTACAGGAAACGCCCCGACAGTTCGTTGGTGAGTGAGCGCACCACGCCATCGACCACCAACGGTGCACCGAGGGTCTTGAGCGCACCATCGGCACCCACGCTGTAGCGTGCAATCGAACCACCGGCTTGGTTGGCCACGAACGCGAGGCGCAGCGTGGGATCGAGCACCACGGAGCTCGGGCGCTCGCCAGGTTGGCTGACCACGCCACTCAAAGTGACGGCGCCATCCGTGCCAATCGTGAAGGCCGACACTTCCGCCGATTCTTCGGCCGTCACATGCACGAAGCGCGGTTGCCATTCGGTCGGGTGATCACCCACCACGGCCGTGATGTGCTTGGGCGCGCCACGCAAAGCAAAGCTCGTGACCGGAACAGGATTGGACTGCTTGTCGATAGTCCACGACTTCAACTCTTGCGAGCCGCGCGCCAAGGTGTAGAGGCTGCTGCCCGTGGGATCCAAGATCATGTCGACGGGTTCCGTGCCTGCGCCGAGCACCGAGGTGGCGGTCAGGCGTAGTGTCGACTCATCGACAGCAAAGGTGCGCAGCACGTTTTCGCGGGCTGCGAGCGAGTACAGCACCGGCCGCTGCGGATGCACTGCGAGCGCAGCCACTCCGTCGCCAGCGGCGCGGAACTGACCAACTTGGAATGCGCCTGTCTTGGGCGAGTAGCGCAGCGATGCGACCCCGTCGTAAGCGTCCAAAGCGATGTAGAGCGCATCGCGGTTGGGATCGCACACCAAGGTCGTCGGCTTGCCGCCCAACAACTTGAACGGTTGGCCCACCGGCTGCAAATCAGCGTTGGGCGCAATGGCGTAGGCCTGCAGCGAACTGCCGTTGCCAGTGGCTTCCATGCCACCGTTGGCGACGAACACAAAGCGACCGAGACGATCAAACGCCATGGCAATCGGACGACGGCCCGTGGCCACGTCGACGGCGATGGGAATGAGCTGGCCCTCCGCCTCGTCGAATTCAAAGCCGATCACCTCGTCTGCGGCGGCATCGGCTGAGTACACCCAGCGACCGTTGGGGTGCACCGCAACGTAGTGCGGACCAGCACCCAACTTGTCGACATCGATCTTCGTCAACGCGCTGGAAGCCGTGTCGACCGCCCACGTCGTGAGGTTGTCCGTGGCAAAGTTCGGCGTGAAGGCAAAACGGCCACGCGGATGCAACACGAGTTGCTCGGGGCCAGTCTCGCCGGCTTCGCTGGCAGCGAGACCACGGCGCACCAAGTTGCCGTTGCTGTAATCCAAAGCCAGCGAGCTGATCGTGTCGTCGTTATCGCTGGTCACAAAGGCAAAGCGCGCCGGATCAACGACCAACAGATCAAAGGTGAAGCTCGCTTCGCCGTCTTCATTCGCAGCGACCACGGTGTAGGTCGTGCGCGGCCATGCCGTCAGCGGAGTGCCCGAAATGGCCCCCGTGTCCGGATCCAGCACGAGCCCTTCGGGCAGGGCAGGCGTGATGCTCCACGCATCGACTGTGCCTTGCACTTGCGGTACGACCGGTGCCACAGCCACGCGCGTGGCGGCCACGAGATCGTCCATGTCGTACACGAGGCCGCTGGGCGGGGTCAGACCGCTGCCAGAGCCGCCTCCTCCGCCACAGGCAGAGGCCAGAGCGAGGAGCAAAGCTGACGAGCGCGTACGGTGGAACTTCATGTGCATGCGGTGGGTTCGAGACGAGTGAAGACGCTGGGAAAGACACCACACGAGTACGTGAGACCTCGTCGAGGGGGTCGATCCGCGAAACTGTACAGCCAGCAGCGGGCGCGGTCGGAAATCTAGGGCGACAAGTTCAGCTTTTCGAGTCGCTGAAGTTCGAAGCAGGAAAAAACTTCCCGCTAACGCCCTCGCGCTTGTCCTAGTTCAGTTGCCGCTGGCCGCACGTTGAATAATTTTCCCTGCCAGCGCGCGTGCCTTGATGACGCACTGATCCGAGTTGTCGTATTCGAAACGACCGAAACGCCCCAGTTGCGAGATGCCCTGGTCTTCCAACCACGACAAGGCCGCTTGACGGCGCGCCGCATAGCCGTGGTCAAACACCACATAGGCTTGGCGAATTTCACTGCGGTCGGTGAACAGCACCTCATCGCGACGGGCAATGCCCGCGTGCACGAGGCCTTCGACCACATCATGCTCCAGTTGCGCGCCCGGGAATGGCGCACCACCACGCACCGTGACTTCGCACAAGAACGAACTCTTGCCCGCGGGGGCAAGGTGCGGCGAATAGTTCGACATGTAGGTCACGCGGTTCGTCGGGCCTTGCGTCTCGTGCGGCAAGTAGATCCACGACAAATCCGGATGCTTGGGCCGATCCAAAGCGACCAGCATGCACACGATGCCGTTGTACTCCATCTCGCGGCAGGCGCGCGCGACCTCGGTCGGCATCTGCGCGGCGATGGAAGGCATGTCCGTCAAGGACAGCGTCGAGACCACGAGGTCGTAGCTTTCGTCATCGACAAAGAGCTGCGAGCCGCGCTTCTCGACGCGCTGGACACGGCAACCCAAGCGCGTGCGCGTGGCGAGCTGCGCGTGCAAGGCATCGGTGATGGCTTGGAAGCCGCCGTGCAGCGGGTAATGGAAACTTGACTGGTGCGTGTAGCCTTCGGTGCGAATGCCGACCGCGGAACGCAGCACATCGTCGACCGGCGCATCGGGCACGCGGCCTGCAACCCAGTCAGAAGTCAGCTCGTTCATCGAGCGCTTCCAGACCTTCTCGTTGTAGGGATCCATGAAGTGCTCGGCGATGCCATCGCCAAAGCGCCAGC